>DASTSF010000420.1:0-12701 GCA_035760825.1 Bacteroidia bacterium | reverse complement strand
AGAGACATTCTCCCGCATTTTTTCGTCTCGGTAAAATTTGTTTTTCGCAGTTTCGTGCCCTTCGTGCACAGCATTGTGCGCTTTGTGGTTTTTTTAACACGGAAGTTGTTTCACGGAGAGCCGCAGCGATTTTCTTCCGCGTCTTTGCAAGATTTTTTTAGCACAGCTTCGTGTCCTTCGTGCACAGCATTGTGCGCTTTGTGGTTTTTTTAACACGGAAGTTCACGGAGGTTGTTTCACGGAGAGCCACAGAGTTTTTTCTTCCGCGTCTTTGCAAGATTTGTTTTAGCACAGCTTCGTGTCCTTCGTCACAGCATTGTGCGCTTTGTGGTTTTTTTAACACGGAAGTTGTTTCATGGAGAGCCAAAGCGATTTTCTTCCGCGTCATTGAGGAGAATTACTTTTCCGCAGCAAGAATTTCTTTCAGCTTCTGAATATGTTTTTGCTTGCCGGGCCCCCGGAGGCGCTGCGCGGTTGAAGTGTAATAAACATGACTTTCCAGGAAACGCAGCTGCAGCCCGTGCCATTCGTGCATCGAATAATTCATTCCCATCACGCTCCATTCCTCTTTCAGCTTCAGCGCAGTTTCGGGATAATCGTCCCGCCCGAGGTAATCGAAATCGGCATCTTTCAGGATCTGCTCGTAAATATCCGCAGGTACCGCATCGAGCGCGGTGACCAGAATAAGCCGGGAAATAAATTTCACCTGCGGTTCCGAATAACCGTACCGTGGAAGTATCTCCGCGGCGATGCGCACGGCGATCGGTTCGTTCGCGCGGTATTGTTCGAAAAATCCGCAGTCGTGGTAAACCGCAGCGGTCCGCATAAGATCTACGGTTTCCGTATCGGTGATGGATTCTTCCCTCGCGAGTGTTTCCACGGCGGCGAGCACGTCGAGCGTATGCGCATAGTCGTGATAAAAACAATAGGAAGGCAGCTCACTTTCCAGCTTTTTCAGCATGAATCGTGAAGCGGAAGAATAGTCCATCGGCAAAGGCATTAGACGAAAACGAAAAGAACGGTTTTTTTATTGTATGTTTTTGCGGTACCGCATTTATTTTCCCCGGATGCTTTATTTCGAATCGAGGCTTGTGATCCCGCTTACGTTTTCATCAACGCCGGTCTCAAGGAATTTCGTGCAGCGGTCGAGGTAAATGCGGGAAACCGTGTCACCCGGGAAAAGCGCCAGGCATTTTTCAAATTCTTTTTTCGCATCGGCGATCTTCCGTTCACGGAAAAAACGGATCGCTTCTTCATAAGCGGGAATGAGCTTTGCATACGCAGCGAGACGCTTGTCCGATCTTCTCCCGGAAATTTCCCAGATCGCGACAGGTTCGTTCTTTCCTTTCGCCACCACCGTGTCCACGAAGCGGCAGTATAATTCATGACGGATGCTGAGCGCACGGATGATGCTTTCACCCGCCAGCAGCGGAACGCCGTACATTTTCGTCATGCCTTCGATGCGCGAGGTAAGATTCACTGCATCGCCGATGGCGGTGGAATCCATGCGTTCATTCCCGCCGAGCGTTCCGATGATCACGGGTCCGTTGTGCAGCCCGATGCCCATGCGCAGCGGTTCTTCCCCGGCAGAAATTCTTTTTTCGTTGAACGCTTCCAGCTGTTCCAGCATTTCCAGCGAAGCGGCCACCGCATTGTCGCAGCTGTTGTTCCCGTCGCCGTTCTCGAACAGCGCCATGATGCCGTCGCCCATGTATTTGTCCACGAACCCGCTGTGCGCGCGGATGGGCGGCTCCACGTAGGCAAGATATTCGTTGAGCATGCGGAAGACTTCATCGGAAGACATTTTCTCCGCAAGGCTGGTGAACGAACGGATATCGCTGAAGAGCACGGCCACCTCTTCCCGCTGCGCGTATCCTGCGCGTATCGACTCGATGCCGTCTTTCGCGATCTTGTCGAGGAACTGCGCCGGCACGAATTTCCGGAATGTGCTCGCGTATATTTCCGTGGTGCGGAACGCGTTCGCAAAACGTGACGAGATGACGAACGATTGCGCGAACGTGACGACGAGCAGCCCGAAGGAAAGATAAAGTCCCGTGTGCACGAGCTCGAGCTGGTTGAGCGTGTCGTTCACGATCGTCAGCAGGAAGAAAAGAGAAGTGGCGAGAAAAATTCCGGCGCCGTTCTCTTTCCGTTTCATCGCTTTGATGAAGACGAAGATCGTGTACATGCTGGTGATCCAGGCATAACCGGTGAACACGTACGACGTGAGCGTGAAGATGCGCGCCGGGGTTACCAAAACGAAAAGACAAAGCGCCATGCCGAATGCAAAGGCGATGCGGTAAACGGTGGTGTTCCATTCCCTGCGGTAAAGTGCACGCGCGAACGTAATGTACACAGGTGCGCTCAGGAACGTGAGCAGGAATTCGATCTTCCGTGCAAAGAACCAGTCGATGCCGGGGTAAAGATCATTGACCAGGTTTTCTCCCGTGAACAGGCTGCGCACACCGATGATGACGCACATGAGACCGAAGTATAATGTCGACGGATCGCTGCGTCGCAGGAGGTAAAGGCTGAAGTGATACAGCGCCATGATGAACAGGCAGCCGAAAAGGAACATCTCGAGCAGCACGCGTGAATCGCGTTCTTCGTGTATCTGTTTCACGGTGCCAATCTCGACGGGAAGCCAGAATCCGCCTTTGCAATGCGCGAAGTTGGAAATGTGCATCACGAAATGGAGGCAGTCCGAATCGGGAATGAAGGTGACGACCTGCGGCGCATAGGCGGGCTTCGACGTTTCTTCGTCCTTTCCCACCGTTCCGTTCGACGCGATCTTTTTCCCGTTGACGAAAAGATCGTACGCGTTGCTCACGGTGAGGATATTCAGCGCCAGCATCTCGTGCTGTTTCTGCAGTCGGACATCGAGCGAATACGTGGCAAAACCTTCCGCGCCGTCTTTCTGTCCGTTCGAAACGTGGTTGTTCCAGATGCCGGGAACTTTGATGAAGTCGGCGGAAGAGGAAGCGGATGGACGGGGAGAAGCGAGATCATTCCATGAAAATGCCCATTCGCCGTTGAGGCTGATGTTCCCGTCGCGCTGCAGGTCCCAGCTGCGTAGATCGAGCACTCCTTTCTGCGCCAGCGGCTTGTCGGTGCGGCCTTTCTGTTTCGCCAGCGGGTAAATGATGGCGAACACCGGCAGGAGTACTGCAAGGAGGTACAGGAATTCTCGGGCCGACCGGGGATTTTTATTCACAGGCGATGAAAGGAATGCGTTTTACCGGGGCAGCAAACAGGTGCTGAACGTTTTGTATGCTGTGTGGCCAAATATAATTCAAAACAAAACCCGGGAAACGGAAGGGAACCCTGCGGGGGATAAAACAGAAGTTCCGGATGGTTTTTTCCTGCCGGAACGCCGCTGGAACCGGGAACCCGATTTACCTATATTTGAAACGGCATGACATTCGCTGCAGGCATGAAAGGTTTATGAATCGCGTGTTTTGGAATCCCCGCGTTATCTTTTTTTTGCTGCTGACCTTCGCAGGTCTGCCGTGCGCCACAGCGCAGGACGATGCAACCGCCGCTTTGCTTGACAGGGCGCATCACCTGAGCGCTTCATTTCCCGATTCGACGATCCTTCTTGCCGACAGCGCTCTTTCACTTGCCGCTGCGCAGGGAAATGTGAAGCAGCGCATCCGCGCGATGGAAGAAAAAGCGTACGCGCTGACGGATCTCGGCCGGTCGGAAGAAGCGATCGCGATCTACTTCGAAGCGCTGAAGCTGTGCCGCCCGCCCGGCGACAACCGGCAGATCGCATTTATTTACAACCAGCTCGGTTACCTGTATCTCGGCGAGAACGATTACGCCGCAGCCAAGAATTATTACACGCTCGATCTTGCCGTGCACCGGCAGATGGGCGATGAAAAAGGCTGCGGTAACCAACTGCTGAACCTCGCGGGCGTGCATCGTCTTCTTCACGAATACGACAGTGCTGTTTTCCGGCTGAACGAGCTCGAGGGTATTCTCACCCTGAAACGCGACACGCTGCTGGAAGGCGGGCTGTACAATGAAAAAGGAATTCTTTTCCAGACTACGGGCGTTCCCGATTCCGCACGCGTATATTATAAAGAAGCGGCACAGGCATGGGCGCTGGGTCATTACGATTCCCAGCTGATGCGTGCCCTCTTCAACCTTGCCGATCTCGAAGCCGGGCAGAAGAGAACGGAGGAAGCGTTGTCGCTTTACCTCGAAAGTGATTCGATCGCGCGGAAGCTTCATCTTTTCCATGAGCAGGTGCTGACCGGGAAAAAGATCGGGGAAATGTATGCGGCGATGGGGAACACGGCGCTGGCCTACCGTTACCTGCAGGACGCTGCTTCCCTCGGCGATTCGCTGAAAATAAAGGACGACGCGGCGTTCGCGTCCCGCCTCGACCGCGAATTCCGGATGGAGCAGAACAGGCGGACGATCCAGGACCAGCAGCTGCGGATTCGCAGGGAGGAAACGCGCCTTCTTTTCGTGATCATTATCAGCGTATGCGCCGTTTTCCTGCTGGTGATCGTGTTCACCTGGTACCGTTTCCGGCAGCGCGTGCGCGCGCAGGTGGAAGCAGCGAAAGCCACATTTTTCGATAACGTCGCCCACGAGATCCGCACGCCCCTGTCGATGATCCTGGCGCCGGTCAAAGTGCTGCAAAAGAAAAGCAGCGACCCGGATGAAAAGAAGCAGCTCGATCTCGCCGAGCGCAACATCACCCGCCTCAACGAGCTGATCACGCAGATGCTCGACATCTCGAAGATCGACGCGGCGCATTACAGGCTCAATGAAAGCTACGGCGATCTGCAGGCGTATTTTGCGGGGATCGCTGCAACGTGCGAAGCGCAGGCGAAAGAAAAAAACATGAAGTTCACCGTCAACGTGGAGAATTTTCCTTCGCATGGGTTTTTCGATCATGATGCGCTGGACAAGATCATCGGCAACCTCGCCGGCAATGCGATCAAGTACACGCCGCCCGGCGGAGAAGCGGGGATCGATATTTCGGTCACGCAAAAAGACGCGCACCCCGAACTTTCCATCAGCGTGTGGGATACGGGAGCAGGAATTTCCGCTGCGGATAAAGAGCGCATCTTCGACCGTTTTTACCGCGCCGATCCGAAACGGGGAACGGACGCCAGGGGTGCGGGCATCGGGCTTTCGCTCGTGCGCGAGCTCGTGACGCTGATGAAAGGAAAGATAGAAGTGGAAAGCAGCCCGGGGAATGGTTCCGTATTTACAGTTACGCTTCCGCTGCGTTTAGCCGAAAAGAATGCATCTTCCTCCGCGGAGAATGGCGAAACGCTCGTGCTGCTTGTTGAAGATGACAGCGACATACTCGCGTTCAACCGCTCGCTGCTCGAAGGGGAAACATACAAAGTCATAACGGCCGGCGACGGCGCGGAAGCTGCTGCCGTGCTGGAAAAAGAATTACCGGACATTATCATCACCGACCTGATGATGCCGGGCAGGGATGGATTGTCGCTGCTTAAAGAAGTGCGCAGCAGCGCAGCCACGGAACATATCCCGGTGATCATCCTGTCGGCGAAGTCGGCGGCGGAAACCCGCATCACAGGTGTGCGTGAAGGCGCGCAGGTGTTCCTGTCCAAGCCGTTTGTTCCCGACGAGCTCATCGCGCTCGTGCGCAGCCAGCTGGCGATCCTGGAAAAACAGCAGCAGCGCTACCGTTCTGCGAATGAAGACAGGGAGCAGACGCTCGAAGAGCGTTTCGCGGGAACCGATCCGTTCACGCAGAAGTTCTTTGCTCTTGCCGTGCAGCACCTCGAAGATTCCGGGCTAAGCGTCGAACGCCTGGCGGAGCTGATGCACATCAACCGGAGCCATTTCCAGCGGAAGATGAAAACGCTGACGGGATATTCGCCGTCCGAGCTGCTACGGATCATCCGCCTGGAAACCGCCCTGCAGCTCCTGCGCGAAAAGAAAGGCAACGTGACGGAGGTCGCGTACCGCTGCGGCTTCACTTCGCAGTCGTATTTCAGCAAATGCTTCGTCCAGCGCTTCGGCTATGCCCCGAGCGTCGCGGGAAAACCGTGAAATCCTTGCTTCCAGCCAATTACGCAACATGAGTACACGTCTTCGCAACGTGTGTTCACGTACTTTTTTCAAAGCAGCCTGACCTTTGCAGCATCAAACTGTAAAAAAGCAGCCATGAAAGAAGCTAAAAAATTGTTGCCGGCGATCTTCCTGCTGGCCTTCGGATTTTCCGCAAATGCACAGATCAGTTTTACCACCGGCCTGAAATCCTGGTTCCCGATGAACGGGGATTTTTATAACGTCACGGGCAATTGCCAGTACCATCCTGATCTCACCACCGCCACGTTCACATCCGATCCCGATGGAATAGCGGGCGATGCGGCGACCTTCACCGGGTCCACGCGACTGCGTTACCTGAACGGACTGGTGGATGCCGACATGGCCAATTTCAGCATCGATTTCTGGTTCAGCTCCACGTCGTCGAGCACGGAACCGCTTTATTCGGAGCAGGTGAGCGGGGGACAGGGCGTATGGATCCGCATGGAGCCGGGCTCGAACCGCATTCACGCTTACCTCGGGAATTCGACGACGTTCAACAATGTTTACACGACAGGTGCGTATAACGACGGCAACTGGCATCACGTTGTTCTTACCGCGCAAAGCGGGAATACAGCAAAATTATATGTGGACGGAACGCTGAACGGTTCCAGTGTGCAGGCGTGGAATACGACCGCCACCAATACCCGGACAAAGATCGGGACCGATGACGCGCTGACCATGTACCTGAACGGGAATATGGACAACGTGCGCGTTTGGAACCGCCCGCTTACTTCGGCCGAGGTGACGGATCTTTACAATGCGCCGCGCATTTCCATTACGTCAGTTTCATCGGCTACGCTTTGTGCCGGCTCTTCCGCAACGCTTTCATTCACCGTAAGCGGAGGTTCCGGTGCATTCCAGGGCGGCAATGTTTTTTACGCGCAGATCTCCGATCCGCAGGGTTCTTTCATTTACCCGCTGAACATCGGCTCCGCGCCGGGAACCGGAAGCGGAACAATGACGATCAACATTCCTGACAGCGTCGCAACGGGGAGCAATTATCATGTGCGTATTGTTGCATCGGATTACCCGGTCGCTTCACAGAACGTGCAGCTCATTACGGTGAACAACGCCAACGCACCCACCGGCTTCGATCTTTTTTCCGACCTCGCGATCCATTACCCGTTCCACGGCAATGCGACCGATGTTTCCGGCAACAACATAAACGGAACGATCGTCAGCGGGATAACTTCTTCAACAGGCCACAACGGCAACCCGAACACGGCGCTGAGCTTCAACGGGAGCAATTCGCAGCTCACCATCGGGAAGACGTGGCCGATCAACAGCCTCGACGCCACCGCGAAACCATTCACGATCTCCTTCTGGATGCGGCAATCATCCACGCCCGGAACGTGGGGTTATATTTTCAGCTGCTGGGATCCGACGCCTGCCACCGGTCTGTGGATCGGGACAACGAGCGGGGGAAAGATCCGTTTCCGCATCAACGGAAATAATTACGTGGAAGGAACTGTTTCGAACAACAACTGGATACAGGTTACCGCCGTTTACAGCGGAAGCAACATCAAACTGTACCTGAACGGAACGCAGCAGGGCGGAACGGTAACCACGTCCGGAAATATTTCCATTGCGCAGAATGCGGTCATGGGATGGGAACCGTCGACCGGCGGTTACTATTTCACCGGGCGCCTCGAAGATTTCCGTTTATACGACCGCGCGCTCGGCCTGCAGGAAGCGCAAACGTTGTACCACGACGGAAGCCTCGCCGGCAGCAACAGCCCGTTGTGCAATGGCGGACTGCTGCAGTTCGACGGACCCACGTACGCCGGACTTACCTACAGCTGGTCCGGGCCTTCAGGATTTTCCGACAACGTGGAAGATCCGTTCATCGCGAATTTCAATCCGTACACGGAAACAGGAACCTATTCGCTCACGCTTACGCTCAACGGTTGTACAGGTTCGCCGAATACGACGCTCGTGCAGTCGACTGTTCCTCCCGTTCCCAGTGTAACCAGTCAATCGTTCTGCCAGGGAAATTCCGTCACGCTATCCGTCAATGGCGCAACGGGCGGACAGCAATACATCTGGTACGATGATCCGGCGGGCACATCGCAGATCGCCGGGAACGTTTCCTCTTACACTTACGCACCTGCGACTACGGACACGGTTTACGTCGGGATCTATGACGGCACAAGCTGCTACAGCGCGCTGTCGCCGGTTGTCGCGACGATGAACCCGCTCCCGAATGTGACGGCGTCTTCTTCGCCGGCGAATGGTGAAGTGTGCGCAGGAAATTCCGTCACACTGAATGGAGCAGGCGCGATTTCCTACACCTGGACAGGCGGAATAACGGATAATGTTTCATTTGTGCCCGCTTCATCCGGGACATATACGGTTACAGGAACAGATGCGAACGGCTGCAGCAATTCGGCGACGGCGAACGTGACGGTCGATCCGCTTCCTTCTGTGAATTTCGTTTCATCTCCCGTGAATGGAATTGTCTGCGCCGGTTCTCCGGTTACACTTACCGCAGGCGGAACGGCAACGTCGTACACCTGGTCGGGAGGAATCACCGACAATGTCGCATTCACACCTGCATCTTCCGCGACGTACACACTGACCGGCACCGATGCGAACGGCTGTACAAATACAGCGAGCGTAAGTATCACCGTTAACGCATTACCGAATGTTTCCGTGATCTCTTCCCCGGCGAACGGAATGGTTTGTGCCGGCGGACAAGCCACGCTCAGCGGCAGCGGCGCAGCCAGCTATTCATGGAGCGGAGGAATTACGGACGGTGTTGCATTCACCCCCGTTTCTACAGCGTCCTATTCTGTCACCGGCACGGATGCGAACGGGTGCAGCGCTGCTGCGAGCGTAACGGTTACCGTCAATGCATTGCCGGTCGTCGGTGCGACGAGCTCTCCCGCGAACGGCGAAGTCTGCGCAGGAAATCCCGTCACACTGAACGGAACGGGTGCGGCTTCTTATTCCTGGACGGGCGGAATAACGGACAACGTTTCATTTGTGCCCGTTGCATCCGGAACATATACGGTTACCGGAACGGACATAAACGGTTGCAGTAATACCGCGACTGCGAACGTGACCGTCGATCCGCTGCCGTCCGTGCTTTTCTCGCTGAACCCGGATCTCATCTGCATTACGGCTGCGCCGGTTTCATTGTCTGCAACGCCGGCCGGCGGTATTTTCAGCGGACCCGGGATCACGGGCAGCAGTTTCGATCCGGCAAGCGCAGGAGCCGGTTCGTTCGTCCTGAATTATTCATTCACGGATGTGAACGGCTGCACCGGCAGCGATACTGCAGCGGTGATCGTTGATGTCTGCACAGGAATTGCGACCCCGCAGAATGACAATGAGCTGAGCGTCGTTCCGAATCCTTCTTCGGGAATTTTCCGGTTGAATGCACAAACAGGAAGTGTGTACAGCATTTACAGCTCGACCGGGCAGCTGGTCATGAGCGGAAAAACGGAAAGTGCTGCAACGCCAATCGACCTTTCCGCATACGCATCCGGAATTTATTACCTCGAGGTGATTTTACCCGGCGCAAAAAACAGTTCGGGAATACGCCTGGTGAAGCAATAGCGGGAAGAAGTTTTTCTGTTACGGAAATGGCACTGCGCCCGCAAGGGAACGGTGCCATTTTCAGTGAACGGGATTTTGAAAAAGAGCAGGAGCTGCAAAACAAACGTTTTTTCCGGGCCTGACCACTGACATTCATTCCCGGAGCGCAGCTCCTGCCTGACCATCACTGCTTTGTCCAGGTGGCTGTACAGTTCGTCGTCGTGTTCCCGATCGGGCGGAGATAAGACATCGTGAAAACAACGTGACCCGACGGCTCGGTGATCGTGCCGGTGAAATTCGTGAGCGGTCCGCCCTGCGCAACGGTAAGAGGAGAAATATCGTTCAGTCCCGTGATGTTCGCATCCACCACGATCGGGTCCGGCCCGGAAGTGGAACCGAAAACGAATTCCGCGTTATCGGACGTTCCCGATGTCACCATGCCGGTGTAATTCGTTGTACCGAACGGGGACGTTTCCGTGACGTTATAATTCCCGGCGAGGTAAGCGTTTTTATATTTCACCGTGACGTTGCGCTGCACGTCGGCGTAGCTTCCTTCCTTGTCCGTAACCGAATAATCGAGCGTGTAATAACCGACACCGGAACCCACGGAACCGGTCTCCTGTATTTTCGCCGTAAGATCTCCTTCTTCATTGTCATTCGCGGTAGCGCCGGGATCGGTGAACGTGTCGCCTTTGTACGACGTCATGTTCGCATCGCCGTTCAGCGTGACCACGGGCGGCATGTTTTCTTTCCTGCATCCGCTGAAGAAAAGCGCCGCGGAAAGAAAGGCGCTGCAGAAGATCATCCTCGTTTTCATAGTATCGGATTTGTACGCAGCAAATTTCCGCGAAACGAAAACCGGGAACATGACCCGAAAAGAGGATTTGCTTTCTACCCCATAGGGAGGATAAGGCGTGTCGCAGGCAGCGGCGTTCAGCCGATCAGCCCGTGCTCCATCGCAAAGCGTGTGAGCTCGACTTTGTTCTTCAGCCCGAGCTTGCTGAGGATGTTCTTGCGGTGCGTGATGATCGTCAGCGGACTGAGAAAAACTTTTTCGGCGATCTCCTTGTCGGTGAATCCCTGCGCGATGAGCGCGAGAATTTCTTTTTCCCGTTTCGTCAGCGTGTCGGCGGGATTGTTTTTGCCCGACGATTTTCCGGAAAAATCATTGAGCAGCTGTGTCGCCGCTTCGCTGCTGAAATATTTTTCACCGGCTGCAACTTTCCGGATCGCACCGATCAATTCTTCTTTCCCCACGGTTTTCAAAATGTACCCGTAAGCGCCGGCGTCGAGCATGCGGCGGATGAACAGGCTTTCGTTGAGCATCGTGAGCGCGATGATCTTCACCGAAGGCGAAATGCGAAGAATTTCTTTCGTCGCTTCGATGCCGTCCTTCACGGGCATCTGTATGTCGGTAAGGACAACGTCGGGTGCGTGCGCGATCGCCTGTTCGATCAGCTCCTGCCCGTTCTCGGCGTCAGCGATGACCTCTATTCCGGGCACATCGTTCAGCAGCGCCTTCATTCCATCGATGAACACGCGGTGATCGTCAGCGATCAGGATTCGGATTGCCATTTTTTATACGGGAATTTCAGTGGTGATCGTCGTTCCCCGCCCGGGCGAGGAATCGATGTTGATGCTTCCTTTGAGCCAGAGCGAACGCGTGACGATATTCTTCAGGCCGCGCCCGCTTTTCTTTTCGCCCGGATCGAATCCTTTCCCGTCGTCTTCGATCATGATGCTGATGTGATCGTTCTGCCCCACGAGCTGGATATTGATCTCGCTCGCTTCCGCGTGCTTGAGAATGTTGTTCACCGCTTCCTGCACAATGCGGTAAATATTGAACTGCGATTGTTTTTCCAGCACGAAGCGCTCCATGTTGTGCACGTGCAGCAGCACTTTCACACGACCGGCGCGGGTGACTTTATTCGCCAGCTCGTTCAGCGCGGGAACGAGTCCTCCTTCTTCGAGTGTGCGCGGCATAAGGTTGAACGTGATGTTCTGTATTTCCTCCGAAGCCTGGTTCAGCAGCAGCAGCGATTGTTCGGCGACGGGTTTCTGCGCATCCGGGAAAGTCTGCAGGTGCAGCTTCACCGTGGAAAGCAGGTGACCGAGGCTGTCGTGGAGGTCCTCGGCGATGCGCTTGCGTTCCTGCTCCTGCGTTTCCATCACGGCGACGGCCTGCTGTTTCTGCTGCTCGTTCAGCTGCTGCTGGTAAATGTTTTTCTGCTTCAGCCGGTAACGGTTGAACAGGAGAAGGGAAAAGATCAGCGCGAGGACAAGCGAGGAACCCACGAACCAGTTGATCAGCTTCTGTTGCTCGAGTTTCGCTTCCGCTTTCGATTTCAGCAGGGCTTCTTTTTTCTCGTAAGCGTACTGCGTCTGTTTCTCGAACGCCGATTTGCGCGATTTTTCATTGGCGATGCTGTCGCGGAACAGCACGAAATTCTTGTAGCTGCTGAAGGCCGCCTGGTAATTTCCCATCGCGCTGTCCACGCTCGTCATCACATAATAGGCGTTGCGTATGGGTTCTGCGTAGCCCCCGCTCAGCGCCGTGTCGAGCGCCTGTGTCACGTATTTCAGCGCGGAATCTTTCTGCCCGAGGGCGAGGTGAACAATGGCGAGGTCGTTGCACGAATTGGCGATGTTGGCTTTATCGTGGATCGCCTTATACAGCATGAAGCTTTCGCGGAAATAACGCAGGGCGGTATCCGGCTGCTCTTTTCCGTACGTCGACCCGATGTTGTGAAGCGTATTGGCAATACCCACTTTGATATTGAGCGACCGGTAGATGGCGAGGCATTGCGCATAATTTGCACGCGCCTCTTCCATGCGGTTTTCGCTTTTGTAAATCGCGCCGATGTTGTTAAGCGAATACGCCATGCCCGCGCTGTCTTTGATCGATTGGCGTATAGCGAGGCTTTTCCGGAAATAACTGAGCGCAGAATCTTTCTGCCCGATGATGGTATACGCCACGCCCATGTTGCTGAGGCACTGCGCCACGCCGGACGTGTCGTTGTATTTCTCGCGCAGCTTCAGGCTCTGCTCGTAGTTGTCGAGCGCCGGGCGGATCTGTC
>DASTSF010000419.1:0-2337 GCA_035760825.1 Bacteroidia bacterium | reverse complement strand
GTGGGTGCTGCGTTTCGGCTTGTTCGCTTTCGGGGATCCGTCGGGTGGGTTGTGGATGATCATCCTGTCGTGCATCGTTTACGGCATGGCGTTCGATTTCTTCAATATTTCCGGGTCGCTTTTCGTGGAAACTTCCGCGAGCCCGGATATACGTTCCAGTGCGCAGGGGTTATTCATGATGATGACGAACGGATGCGGCGCCGTGCTGGGAAGTTCGCTGAGCGGTTACATCATCCAGCGCTTTTTCGCCGCTGCCGACGGAACGTGGGACTGGCGCGGCATCTGGCTCACGTTTGCGATCTACGCATTTGTTGTTGCGGTGTTGTTCTCGCTGTTTTTCCGGCACAGGCATGATCCCGAAGCGATCGGGGAAGTGAAGCATTGATGCGTCCCGGGAAATTTTCGCCTCCTTCCTGTGTTCGCGCTCTTCCGGCGTTTTCCCTGGTGCTCATTTTCTGCCTGTAGCTGCGCAGCGTTTTTTCTGAAATTTATTATTCATCACTCATCATTTCCGCCATCGCACTGCCCAGCTGCTTTTCAAACTGAAAATCTTCTTCGGGGAATTTCCCATCGACAAAATCTTCCAGGAATTTTTCCGTTTCGGGAATGCAATTCCAGAGCTCATTCATGCCGTTCACCACGAAATAAATGTTCTGCACTTCGTTGTTGTGGAAGGGCTGCAGCAATACGTCACGCACGGAAAAATCCTTCAGCACGACGTTAGCGCTGAAGACATGATTGCTTTCCCCGAAAGAAGAAAGGATTCCCGCACCGTAAATTTTCAACGCGTCATTTTCCTTCATCAGTCCGAACTCGATCGTGAACCAGTACAAACGTTCGAGCAGCATTACCGCTTTTTCGTTGTGGCAGAATTTCAGTCCCATGTCAGCGAAATTTTTCACGAACGCGGAATAATCTTCATCCGCCAGCAGCGGGATGTGACCGAACGTATCATGGAACATGTCCGGCTCTTCAAGATAATCGAGCTGGTGACGCTGGCGCAGCCACGTGGACGAGCAGAATTTTTTCCGCGACAAAAGCGAAAGGAATTCACCCACCGGGATAATCCCTTTCACCACTTCGATCGTCCAGCCGGTGGTTCTTGCAAGGTGTTTTTCCACGATCGAAAAATCGGGAACTGCATCTGCGTGTTGTCCTGAAAGCGGGATGCATGTGAGGTAGCGGCTCCACGCTTTGTCCGCGAGGTTTTTCACCTGCCGTTCGAACAGGATCTTCCAGACCGCGTGATCTTCATTCGTGTACTTGTTCCAGTGTTGCTGCATGATCGTTTGTTTTGAAATGATGTTTGTGATCCGGCTCCCGTACGTTCGCAGTCGGACACCCGGCGCCGGTAAAAAAAATCGCCCGGTCTTTGCGGACCGGGCGATGACATTGTTTGGGAAATATCACGTCAACCGAGCTCCGCGGGGGACCGGTGATCGTAATAATAATTTCCGTTGAACAGTTTCATGGCGTCAAATGTAGCAAATCAATGCTGGATGGCGACGCGCGCCGTTGTTTTTCCGGTCGACGTCTGCACTTCCATGATGTACATTCCCGCTGCAAGTCCCGCTGTATTCATGTCGAGACGATGCTGGCCTTCCTGCTGCATGCCGAAATCCTGTGTGGACACAAGCTGCCCCGAAAGGTCGTACATCGCTACCGTGACGTTTGTCGCCGCTTTCAGTCCCAGATTCACGGTGAGCTGGTCATTCGCTGGATTCGGGTAAGCGCCGACCGTAACGCCGGAATTGTTTTCCGCCACGGAAGAAGGATTCGTCCCGGTCACGAGAATGTCGTCGATGCAGAGCAGGTTGTCGTCGTGCGAATAATGATCGAATTCCACGTAGATCGTCATTCCTGAATAAGCAGCCAGCGAAACGGTGAACGGGCGCAGCACACCGACGAGTCTTTCGGAATCGTTCCCTTCATTCACGGTGTATGTTCCGTCCATGCCGTGTACGAACGGGCTGAGCGGGTTGGCCGTGGGAGCGGGATCGAATGTGTAGGAAGAGAAATCGTAAGGGAAAGCCGCATTGTCCTGCGAAACGTATTCGCTGGCGCGGAAAATCGTGTCGGTGAAAGACGACGGATCGTTGTTCGAGGTGGAAACGAGGACCATGTACCCGTCGAGGTAGTGCGGTGTCTGGCGCACGGCGGAACGCCAGGAAAGCTGCGCGTTCCCGTCGACGATCTGCAGGCGGGGCGTCACGAGAATGTTGTCGACCGGCGTCGAGGGCATGTTCGTCCAGGAATTACTCATGAGCACGCCATCGGTGGAATCGACGCTGGCGAAACCGAGCGACCAGAACCATTCGCCGGGGCGGTTGGAGCCGC
>DASTSF010000418.1:0-5501 GCA_035760825.1 Bacteroidia bacterium | reverse complement strand
TCGGTTTTCTCATCGCGCTCATTTACCCCAGGCTCGCCACGGGATTCCTTCCCGACATGGACGAAGGAACGATCGTGCTCGATTATCATTCTCCGCCGGGAACAACGCTCGATGAAACCGACCGCATGCTGAAGGAAGTGGAAAAAATTCTCGTGCAGGTTCCCGAAGTGCAGGACTACTCGCGGCGTACAGGAGCGGAAATGGGATTCTTCATCACCGAACCCAACCGCGGCGATTACCTCATTCAACTGAAAAAAGACCGTAAACGGACAACGGGTGAAGTCATCGAAGACATACGCTCACGCATCGAGTCCACGCAGCCCGCGCTGGTCATCGATTTCGGGCAGATCATCGGCGACATGCTCGGCGACCTGATGAGCTCCGCACAGCCGATCGAAGTGAAAATATTCGGACCCAATCCCGACGTGCTCCGCAATTATGCGCAGCAGGTTTCCGGCATCGTGGCGGACACGAAAGGAACAGCCGATGTTTTCGACGGCAACGTGATCGCGGGACCTGAAGTGAACGTCGTTCCGGATTATGAAAAAATTTCGCGCTTCGGGATCACGCCCGATGATTTCCAGTTCCAGCTGCAGACACACCTGGAAGGAACGGTGGTCGGTTCCGTTCCGGAAAACCAGCAGATGGTGAACATCCGGATGATCTATCCCGACAGCAAAAAATCAGGCGTGCGCGATATTTCCCGGCAGAACATTTTCCTGCCCGGCGGAAGGCAACGCCCCATCACCGATCTCGCGCAGATCAGGATCAATCCCGGCGTTTCCGAAATACGGAGAGAAGATCTTCAGTCGGTGGCAGTTGTTTCCGCGCGGCTCGACCAGCGCGACCTCGGCTCGACGATGAAAGATATCCGCAACCGGATCGACACTTCGGTCTCCATGCAGAAAGGCTATCACATCACGTACGGCGGCGCTTACCGTGAGCAGCAGGATTCTTTCCGGGAATTGCTGCTCATCATGATCACGGCGAGCATTCTCGTTTTCGCCGTCATCATTTTTCTTTTCCGCGATTTCAAAGCTGCATGGCTGATCCTTTTCATTTCCGTTCTCGGGACCGGCGGAAGCTATCTCGCGCTTTACCTTACACACACACCGCTGAACGTCGGCAGCTATACCGGGCTGATCATGATCATCGGCATCATCGGCGAGAATGCGATCTTCACGTTCCGGCAGTTCATCCTTTCGCTCAAATCGGTCAGCGTCGACGATGCGATCACTTTTTCCATCGCCACGCGTCTTCGTCCGAAACTGATGACCGCCATCAGCGCGATCATCGCCCTGTTCCCCCTTGCGCTCGGCATCGGAACGGGCGCACAGCTTCACCAGCCGCTCGCGATCGCTGTCATCGGGGGATTCATCGCCGCGCTTCCGCTGCTGCTGATCGTTTTTCCTTCGGCGCTAAGAATGATTTACAGGAAGTGAACCGAACGTATCTCAAAATTCCCCAACCGGGATTTTATCATTCGGGATTTGAAATTCCGACTTCAGTTTTTCTTCACTTCATATTCGATCACTTCCACACCCGTCCAGGTTGAACGGAAAGGAACAAACGCGCACACGTAGGTGAGATAAATCCTGTTATCATAAACGGAAACGCCCCAGGTTCCTTTGTCCTTGCCGGTTGCGTCGTATGTTGCGCAGAGCCTGGGTTTCGACGGATCGGCAATGTCCGCCACGATCATCGGCGTTCGTCCCGCGGAAATAAATGCAAGCCTGTTCTTTTTGTCAAGAACGATCTCGTTCGCGTAGCCAGGGCTTTTGAACCAGCTCATTCCGCCTTTTCCGCAATCCCACGGATCGAGCCAGCTCACCTGCTTTATATTCCCCGGATCCGAAACATCGAGCACTTCCATGCCGCAGTAATCGACGGCCACGTACGCGTAATTGCTGTCGATCGCGACGTTGTTGTATGCACGCGGTTTCCCGTTCATCACGGGATTGGAATAACGCCCCACTTCCTTCAGGTTCTTTTTGTCCGATACATCAAGAATGCGCAAACCGCCCGCATCATAACAGACGTAGAGATAATTTCCGCGCAGCGCAAGTCCGCGTGCGTTGTATTTCGGCGGATCCGGTTTGGGATCCGGGAAGCTGATATTGGGAATGAAAGAGGAAAGCTTCACCGGGTTCTTCCGGTCGCTTATGTCGAAAACCAGGATCCCGTTTTGCATGGCGCCGAGAAAGAGATAATTTCCATCGCAAAGGACAGCTCCTGCTCCGCCTTTCAGAGAATTGTCCGACCACCTGCTTACGACAAATGCAGCCGTGGGATTTGTCACATCCACGATGGCAAAACCAGAAGGCGTCTTCGAGCTGGCGAAAAAATTTCCGAGCGCGAGATACAGGTAATTCCCGTTCTGCGACAAGTTCATTACGTGAAGATTGTTCATTTCTCCGATAGGAATTTCCCGTACGAAGCGACCCGAATCATTGTAAATTTTCAGCCCCGATTCCTTGCACGCGGCGTAGATATAGTTCTTCCCGTTATTGTCGTGGTGCGCCGACATGACCATTCCTTTCTGGCAATTGCCGTCAATGGAAAATTTCCCGTTGAAAGAAATCCCGGGAAGGTCCTGCGCGTAAAAAAACGGGATGTTCAACAGCAGCAATGCCGCCAATGCAAAAATCTTTTTCATTCTGTCGAGGTTAAAAAAAACAATCCGGGTACGGAAAGGTCAGGAATCCTGCACCGCCGTTTCCGGTTGAGGAATGGTCACCACAAAGGTCGTGCCTTCGTCCATCCGGCTGGTGAAACCGATATCGCCGCCGGCCAGCTCCACGTATTTTTTCACGATGCTGAGGCCGAGCCCGGTTCCCTGGATGGGTGAGGCATTACTGGCGCGGAAAAATTTGCCGAACATTTTCTGCTTGTCTTCCTCGGGAATGCCGATGCCTTTGTCTTTCACGCAGATGATGAACGTATCGTCGGTCAGCTCTGTCGTCAGCTCGATGTCCTCGCCGTTGGGCGAATATTTTATCGCGTTCGAGACGAGATTGAACAGCACGTTGCGCATGACGTTGCGGTCGAGCTTCACAGGACCGCTGCGCCCGACATGCCGGTGGTTGATGTGCTGCCCGTTCCTGCACAGGAGGCGAAGGTCTTCCAGCAGCTCTTCGGAATATTTTGCAAGATCGACGAGCGCGGAATGATATTCCGCTTTCCCGGATTCCAGCTTGTTGAGCGAAAGGAAATCGTCGAGCGTAAGCGTAAGGTGTGTAACGGACGCTTTTATCCGGTTGAGGTGCTTCTGTCTTTTTTCTTCCTGGCCGGTTTCCCCATAGCGTTCCGCAAGCGAAGTGGACGAAAGTATGGTGGCCAGCGGGGAACGGAATTCATGCGACGCCATGGAAACGAACGCCGATTTCAGCTCGTTCAGCTCTTTTTCGCGTGTAAGCGAATCCTGCAGCTCCTTCGTCCGTTCATCCACTCTTCGCTCCAGCTCTTCGTTCATGCGCTGCAGCTCTTTTTCCATCTGCTTCTGTTTCGAAATATCGAACGACATGATAAGCACGCCCTCCTCCACCGGTTCGAGGCGAAGATCGAACCAGCCTTCCGTGCCATCCGGGAATTCAAAATGATTGAGCATACTGCAGGCGCTGCGCTGCTGCCTGCAGGTGGTGATCTGGCGGTAAAGCTCGCTGTCGCCGATGCCGGGATATTTTTCCTGCATCGTTTTCCCGATCAATTCCTCTTTCGAAGTCCTGCTCTGCGCAATGGCCGCCGCATTGAGGTAAACATACCGGTCGCGGGGGTCGATCACCTGGACGCCCTCGATCATGTTATCGAAAATGCCGTATTTGCTTGAGATCATAAAAGCTGGTCAGGCTTTGCCGGTTGGCTGTATTATTTCAAATTTAGAATATGTTTTATAACTAAAAATTTAAACTTCGCTAATAAATATGTTACTACCGGCTAAACCGATTTGCCTTTTACAACAACCCGGTAAATGCGTGCAGAACCCTGAGAATATCTTTACTTGACGACAATTTTCCGCACGGCATGCTGTCCGTCGGAATCGAACATAAGGAAATAAATACCGGGAGCGAATCCTGAAATATCGAGCTGTGTCACCGAATGCGGGTGCAGGGTTTCTCTTTCCTCGAGGAGGGTTTTTCCGAAAGCATCCCTGATCGACAGCACGGCATCCAGCGAATAAACATCAACGAAGGAAATATTCAGGCGGTCATTCGCGGGATTCGGAAAAACAGAAACCTGCTTATCGAGAAAATTTTCTGCAATCCCGGTGCAAAAAGCGGGATCGAAAACAACCGTATCCGCCGTCGTGCTCTGGCAGGTGAGGAAATCGGTGGTCGTTACGGAATAAATACCGGAAGATGTAACCTGAATGGATTGCGTCGTATCGCCGGTCGACCAGGAAAATGAAGTGGCGGGATTCGCCGCGAAAAGCGTGATCGTATCGCCGGGACAAGCCGAATCGCCGGGATTCGCATAGATCGTATTGAGCTGCGCCACCTGTGTCACGATGAGTGTGTTGGGGCTGCTGCTGCTGGTATCTGCAGGATTCGAAGAAACGATGCGGACGCGGTAAAGAAACCCGAAGTTGGTATTCGCCGGGATCGTGCCGAAAATAATTCCATTGCCTCCGATGGTGAACATCGTCGTACCGACCACGGGAGGAACTGCTGCAAATTGCCCGAAACCGTTCGAAAGCTGGGCGGTGAAAACATTTCCGAATGGGAACGACCCGGTGACGGCGAAAGGAATGACAACATTCCCTCCCGCGCAGGTGGAAGTCTGGATGATGCTGTCGCACGTGATCGTATTCTGCGCGTTCAGCGCAAATGCGAGAAGGCAGGCGGAAATGAAGGAACAGAACTGTTTCATAGAAAGGTGCAGCAATTTTTGCAGGAACGAATTTAGCAAAACGACGACTTCGTTTTACGCCGGACGCCCCGTAAAATCAGGCCGGAAAGGGAAACGGATCCATTTTCCCGCACCGTGAAAATACCGGCGCGGTCATCCTTCATTGACCCGGTTGCGCTTTTCCCATTCAAGGTATAAAAAAACCGGCGCGGCGGCCGGTTCTTCGAGCAACCGCTCAATAGGTTTTGATCTCTTCGTCGTTCAGCAGTTCGACATGCGGCGCACCGATCACGCCTGCATTTTTCATTGCTTCTTTCAGCACCGGCGATTGCCCGTAGGCTTTTGCATCTTCAGCGCTGCGCACGCGGCTGATGATGGTCACGAGGTTCGCATCGGTCGGGTCGCGCAGCACCTGGTGCTCGGTGAATCCATGCGCAAGACGGGTTTCGTGCATGCCGTCGAACACTTTTTTCCATTGGTTGAAATCCGCTACGGGATGCTTTACAATAAGAGTTGCCATGTGGTTTGTTTTTTGGGTGAATGATTAAGAACACGGCAAACATACACCCGCGGAAAAGCGGCATGCCTTGATAAATATCAAGAAATGATCAGCGGCCCGTGATTTTTTTCCGCACCCTGCTCAGCGTCTCCGGGGT
>DASTSF010000417.1:0-9611 GCA_035760825.1 Bacteroidia bacterium | reverse complement strand
TGCGGCGAATAAACAGAAATGAGCACGTCCGCACCGCCGACAAAAATGTGCGTCGTGTCGGGACGGTTGTACATGATCGGTCCGTCGACGAGGTCCATGTAGTTCTGCGTGGTGAAAACGTCCGTGTTCCCGCTTCGCTGTACATCGCTCAGCCCGGTGGCGCCGTAAAATCCGTCGGGGTGCGTGATGGAAATTTTGTAGACGTCGCGCTTCATGCCGTCGAAATAGCCGAAGAAGCCGTGGTTGTTGATCACGAAGTTCGAATCGGGTTCGATGTTTGTTCCCGCCGGCTCGAAAACGAATTCGCCTTTCACATCGGTATCCCATGTGTCTTCCACATCGTACGTGATCTTATACAGCTGCTTCGCGTTCCCGATCTTCCAGGAATTGAGATCGATCCCCTCGGCGAAAAGCTCTTTCCCGTTTTTGTCGAGCGCTTTGAAACCGTGTGTGAAGCGTCCGAAATCATAAACCTTGTACGTTCCCGGAACGATCGCCGGCAAACGGTAGATCACCGTGTCGGTTTTCATTGCCGGTGTGACCAGCTCCACCGTCAGCATGTCGTTGTGCGTTTTCGTCAGGTCGAGCGAAAAATGAAAAGCGCTGTCCTGCTGCGCCGGTGCGGAGGAAAAAAACAGGATCATCAAAAAAAAGAAAATGCCTTTCACTGCTGTTTTTTTTCGCGCTTTCATGACGCAAAAGAAGTCCGCTCTTTTTTTCCGGAAAATGAAATACATACCACGTCGTTCAGTAAGCCCTCAGTAATTTCTGCGCGTTCCATTTGTACATGCGCCACAATATGCCAAGCACAAGGAACAGCGACAGCGCACCGCCGATGATATCCGACGGGTTCCCGATCGTCGAAACTTTCCAGATCGCGTTCGCCTGTATGCTCATGTCAGGGCTCGTCACCGTCAGGATCCCGAAAAGATTATTCGCGAAGTGAAGTCCCATGGCCAGCTCCAGCCTTTCGTCCAGCAAAGCGATCATGCCGAAAACAAGACCCGGAAGAAAATAGGAGGGAAACATCGCCAGCGCGCCGTTCGCTTTTACTTCTTCGTTCTGCATGTGCAGCAACCCGAAGATCACGGCGGTGATCAGCAGCGGCCACACCGGTTTTTTCATCCACAAACCGAGGCCCTGCATGATGTAACCGCGCAGGAAAAGCTCTTCCCACCCGGTTTGTACGGGGAGCATGACCAGGCAGATGAGGAGGGTTCCGGTGAAAGGCCCGGGCCGGAAAACAAGCTGGAAATTTCCCGGATCGGAAATATATGAAATGGCAAAAGCAACAATGGAGATCACCGTCCATATTCCCGCGGCGACAAAAAAACGACGGTAATCAAAGCGGTTCCCTTCGTAATTGATGATGGAGAGAAATCTTTTTTTATGCACGAAACGCACCGCGATCCAGAGGAAGAACATCGCCGCCACGAAAATGAAAAGCAGCGAGGCGAGAAGCGTGTTGCTGCTGACGTGAAGAAAGGCCGGGTTCTCCACGGCCTGCGAATTGCCCTGCAGCTGGCCGAGCGTGAAGTAACCCTTCAGGACGCCCCGGAGCACGAGCAGCAGGACCGGTACCGCACCGATCAGCGAGTAGCCGGCGATGAATGTCAGCACGATGCCGACAATGTATCTCCACCATTGGTTCTTCCCCTCGCGGCCCGCCTGCAGGAAACGGTTGTAAAGCGGTTGCGGACCGGGCGGTGAAGCGGGCGGGGGAGGTGAAGAGAAATCATGCGTTTCCATACACGCAATAATAGCAGAAAACCGGGAGTATTCCCGGCTTCCTTGTTGTTCGCGTCAATGTGCGTGTAAGTGGTGTTTATTACTGACCGGCGGGATTTTCATGCACCACGATCTTGTCGATGCTGTCGCCCTGGCGGATATTGTCGAGCACGTCCAGCCCTTCCGTCACTTTTCCGAAGCACGTGTGCGCGCGGTCGAGGTGCGCTGTCTGCGCGCGGCTGAGGCAGATAAAAAACTGCGATCCTCCCGTGTTGGGGCCGCGGTGCGCCATCGAAAGAACGCCTTTGTCATGGAACTGGTTCCCGCCCGTCAGCTCGCAGTCGATCGTGTAGCCGGGTCCGCCGGTTCCGGGTGCGCCGGTAGCGCCTTCGCGCGTGTTCGGGCAACCGCCCTGTATCACGAATCCCGGCAGCACGCGGTGCCATTTCAGTCCGTCGTAATAGCCGCTCTTCGCGAGCTTCACGAAGTTCGCCACCGTTCCGGGAGCATCATTGTCGTAAAAAGCAACTTTCATCGTGCCTTTGTTGGTGAAGATTTCTGCTGTTGTCATGCTGGTAAGAATTAGAGTGGATGTTTTCAGAAGCGCACCACACGCGCATTTCAGTTTCTCTCTTCCCGCTTTCTCACGCCGCGCTTCGCACGCGTGATCAATCGGGGCTACGAAAGTACCTTCATCGCATCACATTGTCAAACCCTGCCCGGAAATCCGTGCGGAACACGTTGACATAACTTTTCCACGTGCAGAATTCCGCCGGTCGGCTCCGGCGCGTTTTAGGGCGCAACTTTTTCCAGGGAACCTGCACGGCAGACAGGCAAAAAATCTACTCCTTTTTCTTTCACTCAAAAACACCTTATCCGTTTTCAAACGGCTTGGGTGAAAAATAATTTCTTCTTTTGCCGCCTTGTTGAATTTTAACTTTTAAAATATGAAAGCGAACAAACTCTTATCTCTTAGCGAAGAAAAGATCGTCAGCCGCATCCACATGATCCGCGGTAAAAAAGTAATCCTCGACCGCGACCTTGCCGAAATGTATGGCGTCGAAACGAAGAACCTGAACAAAGCTGTGAAGCGTAACCTGCGCAGGTTCCCCGATGATTTCATGTTCCGTTTGTCTCCCGCTGAGTTCTCTGCTTTGAGGTTCCAATCTGGAACCTCAAACTCCGGTTCTTCTTCCCGGGGCGGACTTCGTTATATGCCTTATGTCTTTACGGAACAGGGTGTCGCCATGCTCTCCGGCGTGCTCAACAGCAGGACCGCCATCGACGTAAACATCCGCATCATCCGCGCATTTACGCGCATGCGGGAACTTTTCCTTTCACAGAAAGAACTCCTCCTGAAGATCGAAAAGCTCGAAAGAAAACTGATGGAGCAGGGAAGCGCCGTGCGCAAGCAGGAACGCGACATCCTGTTGGTTTTCGAAACGCTTAAGCGCCTCATCTCGCCGCCCGGCCCTGCTCCGCGAAAACGGATCGGCTACCGGAGAAAGAGCGAAAACGACTGAAAGCTCATCCGCAGAAATCCATTACGGCTTCATACATCGCCTGCGGCTGATCGGCGTGCACCCAATGGCCGGCGTTCTTTATCGTGAGGATTTCAGAATCGGGGAACACACGTTTGATGCCGTTTTCATCCTCGGGCCGGATGTATTCCGAGTTTTCCCCGCGTATGAAAAGTGTCTGCACGGGGCACGGTGCCGGTGAATCCGTGGCTTCGGAAACCGCATCGAGCTTCCGTGCGATCACGTCGAGGTTGAAGCGCCAGCCAAGGTGTTTTTTTTCGCCGCTCTCTTTCCACGAGAGATTTTTCAGCAGGAACTGGACCGTGCTGTTGTCGCGCAGGTCATGAACAAGCATCGCTTCCGCCTCTTTGCGCGAAGCCAGCTTTTCCGGGTGAACGCGCTGCAATGCCTCCACGACCTTGCGGTTGTGCTCTTCGTATTTTTTCGGACCGATGTCGGAAACAAGCAGCTTCGAAACAGCCTGCGGGTAATCGAGTGCAAGGCGCATTGCTGCTTTTCCACCCATGGAATGGCCGAGCAGCGAAACCTCGTTCAGCTTTTCATCCGCGATCAGCTCCAGCACATCTTCCGCCATCACGCTGTAGTTCCATTCCTCCGCGTGCGGCGACTGCCCGTGGTTGCGCAGGTCGACAGCGTACACCGCGAAATGCTCCGACCACATCCGCGCCAGTGAAGCCCAGTTGTCCGAAATCCCGAACAGCCCGTGAAGGATAACGAGCGGTTTTCCATGGCCGGATTTGCGGAAGAAAAGCTTCATGGGAAAGATTGAGAATGAATTTAGGGGAGATGTATTTGTCGGGACAGCGAATGGATTAACCGGCTCGCCTTCCGGGAATTGAAAACCGAAAAGATCAGGTGAGCAGCCGTTTGTACATCATGATGGTGTTTTCCATTCCGTAATACAACGCATCCGAGATCAGCGCATGCCCGATGGAAACTTCGAGAAGACCGTGGATGTTTTTTGCAAAATAACCCAGGTTGTGCAGGTTGAGATCGTGGCCCGCATTGACGCCGAGCCCGACATTTGCCGCCATGCGCGAAGCGTCGATAAAAGGAGCGATCGCCATTTCTTTCCCGGAGGAAAAATTCTTTGCGTACGCTTCCGTATACAGCTCGACACGGTCCGTTCCGGTTACCGCGGCTGCTTTCACCATGGAAGGATTGGGGTCGACAAATATCGACGTGCGGATGCCCTGGCGTTTAAAGCCGGCAATGATCTCCTTCAGGTAATCACGGTTGGCGATCGTGTCCCATCCGTGATCAGACGTCAGCTGATTGGTGGAATCGGGAACCAGCGTTACCTGCTGCGGTTTCACTTCGAAAACGAGGTCGAGGAATTTTTTCTCCCGCGGATTCCCTTCGATGTTCAGTTCGGTCGTTACGATATTCTTCAGCGCACGCACATCGGCGTACCGGATATGGCGTTCATCCGGCCGCGGGTGAACCGTAATTCCCTCCGCACCGAAACGTTCACAGTCCGCCGCCATCTTCAGCAGGTCCGGCGTATTGCCTCCGCGGCTGTTGCGCAGCGTGGCGATCTTGTTGATATTTACGCTAAGTCGTGTCACGGGGTTCCCGTTTTTCATTGTAAAGTTACGCATGAAAGTTTTTCTGCCGCCGCCGGTTTTATAAACGATCAGAAATCGCCGGATTGATCCCGGTTATTGGTTTTTACGGGCCGGTTACCGCCTGCGTTAAACTTTTGCATGCCTTTTGCGTTATACAAATACAGGAACCCGTTGAAATAGTAACTTTGCACAATCATTGAAACCATGCTCGCCAGCCAACTCATAAACGACGATATTCCACCGCTGAAAGTGGAAGACACCGCAGAAAAAGCGTTGCGGTGGATGGATGAATTCCGCGTGAGCCATTTGCCCGTGATCAACGGGAAAGAGTTCATCGGTCTTATTTCCGACGATGATCTTTACGATCTCGATGACCCGGATGCGCCCATCGGTTCGCACAAGCTCTCCCTGATCAAGCCCGTTCTTCATCCGCAGCAGCACGCTTACGATGTGCTGAAGCTGATGGCGGAACTCGGGCTCGAAGTGCTTGCCGTTACGGATGAACACGGAACGTATCTCGGTTCCGTCACTCTGCCGCGCCTGGCGGAAAAGCTTTCCCGTCTCGCCGCTGTCCGTGAGCCCGGCGGAATTCTCGTGCTCGAAGTGAACAATGTCGATTATTCGCTGGCGCAGATCGCGCAGATCGTGGAAGGGAATGATGCAAAAATCCTCAGCTGCTACGTCGCCGGCATCCCGGAAAGCACGAAAGTGGAGGTGACGCTCAAGGTCAACCGCGACGACCTTTCCCGCATTGTGCAGACGTTCAACCGCTACAACTATACGGTCAAGGCGACGTTCCACCAGTCCGCATACGAAGAAGACCTCCGCAAGCGCTACGACGAATTCATGAATTATATCAGCATGTAATTCCGCTTGCCTTACCTTCGTTCCCGATGCGCTTTTCTGCTGAGCTTTCATTGGGAAAAATCATTTTTTTCCTGTTCACATGCTTTTTTTCGCTGGAGGTCGCGGCGCAGGATTCCGTTTTCGCCGATTCGTCGCGTTACTACATCCGTTCGGTTTCCTTTTCCGGGAATAAAACCACGAAACAGTTCATCCTCGAGCGCGAGCTCACGTTCCACCCGGGTGATACGCTTTCCGGCCCGGCTCTTTCCGCACGTATCGTTCATTCGAGGGAAAACCTGCTGAATACTTCGCTCTTCAATTTCGTCACGATCTCGCCTTCCTGTGAAAAGGATTCTTCGGTGAACGGCGTCATCCCGGTGTCAGTAAATGTTACGGTTCATGAACGGTGGTACACCTGGCCTGTGCCGATCTTCGAAGTTTCGGAACAGAATTTCAACACGTGGTGGCGCCACGGAAGGAACCTGGACCGGGCGAGCTACGGATTTTTTCTCTGGCGGTATAATTTCCGCGGACGAAAAGAATCCATTGCGCTTATCTGCCGCTTCGGCTATTCCGTGCAGTACGGCGCGCAATATTCCATTCCTTATCTCAACCGGAAAAAAACATTTGGCGTCACGCTCACCGGCACTTACACGCGCACGCACGAGATCGCTGTTTCCACGCAGAACAACGAGCTGGTCTATTTCAAGGACAGGGCAAAATACATTCGCGGGGAAGCGCTCGGCAGCATGATGTTCTCGTGGCGCCCCGGCATTTACATCGCGCACACGCTGGACGTCCGCTATTCCAGCCTGTGGGTGGACGACACCGTTGCAAAAGTGTCATCCGGTTATTTTGTGCAGGGAAGGACGCGCATGGATTATTTTTCCCTGAGCTATCGTTTTGTTTATGATCACCGCGACATCAAAGCCTATGCACTCCACGGGCAATATGCCGAGCTGGAGCTGACGAAGCACGGACTCGGTCTTCTCAGGAATGAGGACCTCAATGTGTTTTATGTCGTGGCCGGCGTGCGGCAGTATGCTGAAATTCTTCCACGCATTTTTCTCGGCTTCATGATCCGCGGGCGATTCCTGGTCGGCCCCGATCCGCCGTATTATCACCAGCGGGCGCTCGGTTTCGCGACGTACGTACGCGGGTATGAATATTACGTGATCGACGGGCAGGATTTTTTGCTGACGAAGCTCAATCTCAAATACCAGATCGTCAAACCGCACGTATTTCATATTCCTTACCTGCCGGTGGAAAAATTCAATGTGTTCCACATTGCCGTTTACGGGGGAATATTCGCTGACGCGGGGCGTGTGAATGACCGTACGTCGCTGCCGGCCGATGACAATTATCTCGGCAACCAGACGCTTTTCGGCTACGGCGCCGGCATCGATTTCGTGACCTATTATGACATTGCCCTCCGCGTTGAATATGCCTTCAACCGCATGGGCGAGAACGGGCTTTTCCTTCACCTCGGCGCGCCGTTCTGAAAATCGGCGTTAACGTTTGCTTAAGCGTGACGGAAGGACATTTCGCCTATTTCTAAATGTTATAACTTCGGGCAACCATCTCCGCTTTTCTCCGTCTGTTTGCAAGGATGGAAGGCGGGTGGCCGATCCCAATGAAAGTAGCCATCTACGGACGCATCACGGAAAATCCTCTGCCTTCGGTCCTGCAGGGGTTCTTTGAAAAACTGGAAAAAAGCAGTACCGAAATTCTCGTGGGCAAAGGCTACCTCGAATATCTTTCAGGCCAGTTTTCCCTCGGGAAAAAATTCACTTCGCTTTCGGATTTCAACAAGATCCGCGGCTCGGCAGACGTTCTGCTCAGCCTCGGCGGTGACGGTACATTGCTGGAAACGATCACGTACGTGCGGAATTCGGGTATTCCTGTTCTGGGTATTAATACCGGGCGGCTCGGTTTCCTGGCCGGCGTTACCGTGGAGGAAGCACTCGATCACGCGGTGGAGCGGCTGAAAGGAAAAAAATATTCTCTCGATAAAAGAACCCTCGTCAAGCTCGAGACAAAAGAAAATCTTTTCGGTGAAGTCAATTACGCGCTGAATGAATTCACCGTGCAGGGAAGGGAAACGTCGGCCATGCTAACCGTTCACACGACGATCAACGGGGAGTTCCTCGGGTCGTACTGGGCGGACGGTCTTATCGTCGCCACGCCCACGGGCTCTACCGCCTATTCGCTCAGCTGCGGTGGTCCGCTCATGGTGCCCGATGCACGGAGCTTCGTCATCACGCCGCTTTCGCCCCACAACCTGAACGTACGTCCGCTCATTGTTCCCGATGACAGCATCATCAAGCTGACCGTGGAAGGAAGAAGCTCGCGTTACCTCGCATCGCTCGATGCACGCTCTCTGCCCTTCGACGTGTCGACGGAGCTGACCATTCGCAAGGAAGATTTCAAGTTCAGCCTTATACGCTTCAGCGACCAGCATTTTTTCCAGACCATCCGCCAAAAGCTCCTCTGGGGCAGCGACACCCGGAACTAGTTGAAAACCAGTTAATATCAGTTCCGGAGGCCAGCCAACCCCGACTGGAAAAAGGGCTATATTTGTTGCCTCGTAATTTCATATACCAAATGACCCTGAAATGCGTTCTGGGTATATAAAAAATGTTGCTGAAGAATGAAAAAGTTTCTCCTTTTCGTATCGGCTTCGCTCGTATTGTTCAGTGCAAACGCCCAGCGCACGGACGAACTCGGACTCTTTATCGGTGGCTCTTATTACACCGGTGATCTCAATCCTTCCATGATCATGAACAGCCTGACGCGGCCTGCGGTGGGACTTGTTTACCGTCACAATTTCAATTTGCGTCTTTCGGTGGCGGGCAGCGCGCTTTTCGGCAGCATCCAGGGAATTGATGCACGTTCGAGTTCTTATGAACAGCAGCAGCGCAACCTCAGTTTCCGTTCACCGGTTTACGAGCTGGCGGGACGCGCGGAATTCAATTTCATCGAATACAAGATCGGCGACGACAAGCACGAGTTCACTCCGTTCATGTTCCTCGGCGCCGCCGTTTTCAATTTCAATCCCAAAGCCGCTTTCGGAAACCAGTGGGTAGCTTTGCAGCCGCTGAAAACGGAAGGACAGGGCAAGCCCTATATGCGCACACAGTTTTCCATTCCTTTCGGCGCAGGTATTAAAACAAACCTCGCCAAGCGCATCGGCCTCGTGGCGGAATGGGGGCTTCGCAAAACATTCACGGATTATCTCGATGACGTCAGCACTGTATACGCAGACCCCGGAACGCTGTACTCCAATGGCGGACCGCTTGCCGTTGCCGTTGCCGACCGCAGCACGAGCGCCGGAAGCAACGCCGGGCGCCAGAGAGGAAATCCCCGTACGAAAGACTGGTATTCATTCGCAGGTTTGACGCTCACATTCCAGCTTGCACATAAACCTGCACATTGTTCTGCTTACTAATCAATTCCCTTCCGCGAGGATGAGCTGGAAAGAAAAAGTCGATAAAGGCAACCTGCCTTTGCATGTTGCTGTGATAATGGATGGTAACGGGCGCTGGGCGCAGCAGCAGGGACAGGTACGCGTTTTCGGTCACCAGAGCGGTGTGAATGCCGTGCGTGAAACGGCCGAAGCTGCGGCCGAGATCGGTGTGAAATACGTGACGCTTTACGCATTTTCGACGGAAAACTGGAACCGCCCGAAGGAAGAAGTGGAAGCGTTGATGCAATTGCTCGTGCATACGATCCACGAGGAAACAAAAACGCTGCAGGAAAATAACATCCGGCTGGCAACCATTGGCGATACGGACAGTCTTCCCGGTGGTTGCCGTAAAGAGCTGGAAGAAGCTATTGCGGCTACTGCCGGAAACACGCGCATGACGCTCATTCTCGCCCTCAGCTACAGCTCCCGATGGGAGATCACCGAAGCGGTGAAAAAGATCGC
>DASTSF010000416.1:0-5969 GCA_035760825.1 Bacteroidia bacterium | reverse complement strand
CGGCTGCACGACGACCAATTCATTCAGCATCACGCAGCCTTCTGCACTTTCGGCGACGGCCACTTCGGTCAATGCCACCTGTAATTCCGCGTGCAACGGCAGCGCCACGGCAACCGGCAGCGGCGGCACAGGACCTTACACGTATTCGTGGAGCAATTCGCAAAGCGGGGCAACGGCTACAGCATTATGCGCAGGATCGTACACCGTAACGATCACTGACAACAACGGCTGCACCACGACGCAAACAGCAACGATCACCGAACCGGTTGCACTGGGCGGAACCGGCTCCGCAACACCGGCAACGTGCGGCAACAATGATGGGACAGCAACTGTTTCTCCTTCCGGCGGGACAGGACCTTATTCCTACAGCTGGGCTCCCTCCGGAGGAACAGCAGCTACGGCCAGCAATCTCGGAGCGGGCGTTTATACCGTAACGATCACCGACGCGAATGCATGCGTCACAACCGTCAGTGTTTCTGTTCCGAGTTCGGGCGGACCAACGACCAGCGTCCAGTCGACCGGCGACGTTTCCTGTTTCGGCGGCAGCGACGGCAGCGGAACAATTTCTGCAAGCGGGAACGGACCCTTCTCGTATTCGTGGAGTCCCTCGGGAGGAAACGCAGTTTCTGCAACCAATCTCCAGGCAGGAACTTATCTCGTGACGGTAACCGATGCCGGCGGATGCACGAGCATTGAAACCGTTACCATCACGCAACCGGCGCAGATCACTTCCACCGTTACAGCTGTTCCATCCACCTGCGGCAACAGCGATGGCAGCGCGAGCGTTGCTGTATCCGGCGGAACCGGGAGCTTTACCTACGCATGGAGCAACGCACAGACCGGCGATACGCTGACCAACGTGCTGGCAGGAACTTATTCCGTTACCATTACCGACGGCAATGGATGCACTTCCACCGCGACAGCTGTGATCACGAATTCAGGCGCACCGAACATTACCGTACAGTCGTCAGGAAATGTCACCTGCAACGGCGGCAACAACGGAACAGCGACGATCAGCGCAACGGGCGGAACACCGCCGTATACGTATGCATGGACGCCGTCGGGAGGAAATGCAGCCACGGCAAATAACCTTGCGGCGGGAACATACACCGTTACCGTTACGGGAAGCGACGGGTGTTCACAGGCGCAAACCGTGACCGTCACCGAGCCGCCCGCGATACAACTCACCGGAACATCCGTTCCTGAAAACTGCGGAGCCACGGACGGCAGCGCCACTGTTTCCGCATCTGGCGGAACACCAGGCTACACATACGCATGGAACACGGGCGGAAATGCGGCAACGATCTCCAACCTTTCTGCCGGAAGCTACACGGCAACGGTAACCGATGCCGGCGGATGTTCGCAGACGACAACCGTTGTGGTGGGCGGCACCGGCTCTGCAACCGCCGATGCCGGAACAGGGACGACGATCACATTGGGACAATCCGCGCAGCTGAACGGAAGCGGGAACGGAACATTCGTTTGGACACCGACAGGTTCGCTGAGCTGTTCCTCCTGCCAGAATCCCATTGCAACGCCCACGGTTACCACCACGTATGTGCTTACCGTTACCGATTCGCTTGGCTGTACCGCGCAGGACACCGTGACGATATTCGTGGACGTCGAGTGCGGCACCGTGTATGTGCCGAACGCATTCTCGCCGAACGGCGATCACCAGAACGATGTCCTCTTCGTACGCGGCAACTGCATCAAGTACATGGATTTCTCCGTTTACAACCGATGGGGAGAAAAAGTATTCTACAGCACAGATCCGTCGGTTGGGTGGGACGGGACCTGGCGCGACAAACCCTGTGAAGCGGCGGTGTTCACCTATGTGCTGAAAGCGACACTGATGGACGGAACAGAAGTGGAAGACCAGGGAAATATTTCATTAGTCAAGTAAACGCAAAACAACAGAAAGATGAAAAAGCTGATCGCCTTCATTGCTGCCTCTTCGTTCGGTGTTTTGCTGAACGCGCAGGACGTGCATTTTTCGCAGATGACATTCACCCCGCTGCTGCTCAATCCTGCGCAAACCGCGCTCGGGCACGACTTCCAGGCCATTGTGAATTACAAAGACCAGTGGAAGATAGCGGCGCTGCAGCCGTACAGGACATTCAACACCAGCGCCGATGTCGCTTTCCTGAAAAAAACGAACGGGAACCACCTTGGTCTTGGCCTCGATGTTTTTTCCGATAAAGCGGGCGAGGGGAACATGGGAACGACAACAGGCCAGCTCAGTCTTTCCGGTGTGCTTGCCGCGGACAACAATAATTTTATTTCCGGCGGGTTGTACAGCGGTTTCGGTCAGCGCACGTTGCAGCCCGACAAGCTTCACTGGGACAATCAATACGACGGCATGCAATACGATGCGACGCTGCCCAGCGGTGAACCCGGGACATTCGCCAACCGCACGTATTTCGATATCGGCGCCGGCATCGGCTGGTTTTACAGCAAGGGACATTCCACGCTCAGCTCGAACGACCAGAAAAAATTCACGGCGGGATTTTCCGTGCAGCACCTGAACCGGCCGGCGTACAGCTTTTACGGCGACAACACCGAACGATTGCCGATGAAATTCGTCGCGCACGGAAATGCGGAGATCGGGATAAAGAATTACAGTCTCGTACTCGAACCGGCGTATATCGTAATGATACAGGCCGGGCACCACGAAATAAACGCGGGCATGATGGTGAAATACATTACGCGTGAATCGTCGAAATACACGGGAAGGAAAAGCGCTTCCGGAATTGCGCTCGGCGGGTATTACCGTTTCGGCGATGCAATTGCGCTGGCTGCGCGTTACGAATTTTCGAACTGGTCGATCGGCACCAGCTACGACGTCAATATTTCCGACCTGAAAACAGCGAGCAAGGCGCGCGGCGGATTGGAAATATCATTGCGTTTCGTTACGCCGGATCCGTTCGGAAAAACCTCGACGTCGAAATTGTTTGATTGATAGTTTATTTGTTTTGGGCTAAAAGCCGGGAGAACCCGCATGTGCGGGGGACCCCGGCTTTTTAATTCCGGTCACGGAGAGAAGTTCCCGGTATTCATCACTTCTTCGTTTTCTCTTCCTTCGCGGCATCGAACACATCGCGTTCCACGTAGATCGGCGCTTTGCTGCGCAGCGCGATATTGATCGCGTCGCTCGGGCGTGAGTCGATGGCCAGCTTTTGTCCTTTGTTGTCGATCAGCACCAGCGCGTAAAAAACGTTATCCTCGAGCTTGATGATGACGACGGATCTTACGTTCATTCCTGTTTTGCTGACCAGGCTTGTCATCAGGTCGTAGGCCATCGGTCGCGGGGGCGGCATTTCATTCAGCTGCTGGTTGATCGCTGCGAATTCCCAGGAGCCGATGACCACGGGCAGCACATACCTGCCTTTTTTCTTTTTGGGTTCGAGGTTGATGATGTACGAATCGCCGTAATAAGTTTCCGTTTCGCCGATCTTCACTTCGAACGTATCCCTGAAAGCCGGGAAAGAAGTTGCGGCGGTGTCCGTTACAATGACGGCAGACCGCGGAGCGCCTTTCAGCGGGAAAAAAAATGTTGCGCCGAGGAGAATAGTAAGCGCGGTTACAGGATAGATAAAACGTTTCATAGAGGGTTTTGGTTTACCGAAAATTAGCTTTTTAAAGAATGATCGGCAATATTTGCACAGGCTCATTCCAAAACAAAACCCCGAAAATGACAACAAGAGAATTCCCACGCAAGAAAGGACAGATCGCGTTTTCCGTCGTTCTTTCCATTGCGGTGATCATTTCCGTTTCCTGGTTTATCCGCAATAAAATGAAGGAAGGCGTGGATTTCGGAACGACGTGGCTTTTCTTCGCCGGGTTCCTTGATTTCGTCTTCGTTGTGTTTCTCATCCAGTCGCTGAGAAGACTCTTTGCAAAAGGTCCGGGCATTATTATTTCCGATGAAGGCATCATGGACAACACCGGGTTTCTCGCCGGGCGGCTTCTCCGCTGGGAAAATGCGGTGAAATGCGATAACGTTCGCAACGGCATCATCGAAATGGTGGCGGTAAAAGTTCTTCGTCCCGAAGAACTGACCATGGGGCTGGGCAGCACGGCGCGCAGGGCGATGGAAAAAAACATCGTGAAATACGGAACGCCGTTCGTGCTGAGCCCGTCGCTGGCGGAATTCAGCGTGATCGAAATGTACAAGCTGGTGGAGGAGAAGATCGCGCAGAAAGGCGCAGGAAGCGGAGCGCAGCAGGCGGCCGGACCTGTTCCCGCGGAATGATCTTTTTTACCCGGTGCCGTTCAGCGTGTTGAGCAGCTCCCACAGGGGGCGGTAAATTTTTTCTCCCGGCTTTTTCTCCCATTTCTTTTCGACGGTGCCGATCGCCTTTTCCGCGATACACAAGAAATGCGCCTTGCTGTTACTTTTTCCTCCGCCCGCGTTATATCCGTCCAAAGCACATTTTCTGCCTGCATGGAACACGGTTACCTGACCAATCACCTCCCTGATGCCGCGTATTGTATTGTTTCTCTCCCTGGGACTGCTGCTGCTTTCGGGTTGCACGAAAAGATGGATGGGCGTAATCGTCAAAAAAAGAGTTTACATGGACGGTTATTACGTGCACATTCCCGCGAAACGAAAAACATTTCCCCGCGATTATGTGCCGCCTTCACCATATCCCGTGACGTACCCGCATACGCCGGATTACGTTGCGTACAACGACACCGCGCAGCCTCCTGTTTATGTAGTTCCTGCCGACACGACACCACAACAAATTCCAGTCGCATATAACCCGCCGGATACGGCGGGGCCGGGCGGCTTCGGTAGTGCTCCGCCGTCAACTCCGGGCGGAGGCACTGCCGGGCAAACTCCCGCACCAGCCGGCAGCAATTACATTCTTCCCCCGGATACCGCGCACAGCGACCCTTCTCCGCCGGTTACCGCAACGGCAAACGCGGACACGTTGCATCCTTCCCCGCCGGGTTCTCCCGTTTCCCCGGATTCATCGTTCGCAGGTGAAGAATATCCCGCCAAAAAATATGCTTCCGGTGCCGGTGACCCGGGCGACATCAGCGTGTTTTTCCAGCTTGGATTTATCAATGGTCCGCCGGTGAACGGACGCCCGGTGAAATGGAATTCCTTTGCGTCGTGCATGGGACTGCGTTACAGCAGAAATGTTTCGGCGTCGGACAAGATCGTCGCGGATGCCGGCTACCGCTTTACGCGTTTTTATTTCGCGGGTGATAAAATGAAAACCGCGCCGCTGCCGCAGCAGGCGCACGACAGGGAAAAAATGTCGCTGCACGCGTTCACGTTCGCGCTGTGCAACCGCATCTGTTTCGCGCCGTACCGCAATGGGGCGGAGAAATGGTTCGACGTGGGGTTGTACAATGATCTCGGGTTTCATTCCGCGTACGTGTATGCCGATCAATGGCACGATGCGCATTCCCCGGACGGAACGAATTTCAAAACCAAAACGCGCATCACGGGATTGCCGTACATCCGCCACTGGAATTTCGGAGTGACCGCGCGCTGCAGCACGGAATTCTTCAACATTTTCGCCACGTATCGCCTGAGCCGGCTGACCGGTGCGAATGATTTTCCCGACCTGCCGCGGTTTACCGTCGGACTGGAAATTACTGCCGGGTGAGGAAACGTTACTGTTTTTTCAGTTTTCAGTTCCGGAAAACCTTTGCGTGCTTTGCGAAAGATATTCGTGCACGCTGTGTTCAAATAAAAAGAGTTCCCGCGCGGACGCGGATGAAACCCGGATCGTGAACCCGCTTATTTTTTCATCGCCTTCATTTCCACCTGCAGGTCGCGGAGCATTTTCATTACGCTTTCGAGGTTGATCTCGTCTTCTTTTTTATCGGACAAGTTGAGGCTGCAGACGAATTCCCAAACTTCGAGCACATCCTGCGCTTTCACCTCATACGGTTCGTACGCTTTGTTGTCGGAATGAAGCTCGAACACGGAAGAGTTTTTTTTCTGCACGCGC
>DASTSF010000415.1:0-9799 GCA_035760825.1 Bacteroidia bacterium | reverse complement strand
GGATTGAACGATGCCGACCAGGATAATTAATGGTAAACTGTTGCAGATTTCGCCCGGACTGACCACAGTTTTGTTTTGCGGCTTTGCGTGATTTTTTTTCAAAACTTCAAAGGAGTTCTTCCGACCGAGCACATGAAAGTTGCTTCTCAAAACTCACGAAGAACAGGAAACCGTTAACCGGAACTGAAAACATTTCAAATCCCAAGCTTGAAACTCCACAACTTTTTAACCACCGGAGAAACACAGATAACAGCAGCCAGCGAAGCGAAAACAATTCATGCCTGAAAAAGAAAACCCGAAACTGAAAACACTCGTGCCCTGGCTCTACCACAACGATCACCACAACACGGTCCGCTATATCCTGGGAACGGAAGGAAAGCGTCCCCTGGTCTGCATCGGCATCAACCCGAGCACAGCAGAACCGGACCGCCTCGACAATACGCTGAAGTCGGTGGCCCGCCTGGCGAAAAGCAACGGGTTCGACAGCTGGATCATGCTCAACGTTTACCCGCAGCGCGCGACGGACCCGGATCATCTTCATCGCAAAGCGGACGCGGTCATTCACCGGAAAAACCTCGCGGCCATTGAAAAAATGCTTTCCGGGATAAAAGGCCGGCCGGTGATCTGGGCGGCGTGGGGAACGCTGATAGATAAACGGGATTTCCTCTCCCAGTGCCTGCGCGATATTTATCACGTTGCGAAAAAACACCACTGCCGATGGGTGACGATCGGCGGAGTGACGAAAGATGGTCATCCCCGGCATCCGCTGCGAATGAGCGCGGCGACAAAAACAACTCCGTTCGCTATTGATGATTACATGAAGCGGGTGGAAAACTGGTAATGGGCAATTGCGCAGCAACAAACCTGAAAACCCGAAACTGATTTTTTTTAAACACAAAGAGCACGGAGATTGTCACAGAGGTTCGCAGAGAATAGGACACAACCAAACCGAAACTGAAAATATTTTTTTTAAACACAAAGAACACGGAGATGGTCACAGCGATTCACAGAGAATAGGGTACAACCAAACCGAAACTGAAATTTTTTTTAACACAAAAACCACGGAAGTCGTCACAGCGATTCACAAAGAACGGCGCAATCCAAACCCGAAATCCGAAACTATTCAAACCCTAAACTGTTCAACCCGGAACGATAAACAACAAAACCATGCAAAGTCTCACTTCTCTTCCCGACTGGATCACCGCGCTGATCGGCGGGTTCGTTACGTTCGCAGCGAAAACGGCCTACGATAAATTCGCCAAAAGAAAAGAAAACAAAGAGAACGAGCTGGAAAAGCTGCACCAGCTGCAGGAAATACTGCGTGAAGGAAAATCGACGCTGCATTCGCAGAATTACCTGCGTGCCCGGCTCAACCGTTCGCTTGAAGAGCGTTTCGATCGCGGCGGACTCGGCTACAACCAGTTCTTCGCGAAACATTTCAGCGAGCTGACGCCGGAAGAAAAAACGCTGTTCGATCTCATCCGCGGCATTTCGGAAAATTCCATGTACTCGGCGAACAAGCGCCTGCTCGAATGGGCGAACGCGCAGGCAGGAATGTTTGCGATGAAAACCGGCGATGCAGCTTTGAATGATTTCCGGAAAGATCTCAGCGAGATGAAAGATCACCTGGTCATCTGGATGGACAAATACAGCTCGATCTTCAAAAAAGATCCTGCGCAGTGCCTCGTCTACCTGAAGGACGAAGAAGCGCACGGGAAAGGTTTTCCGCAGCGTATCGAGGTTTCGCTGGCAACGCTGATCTCGAAAATGTAAGGAAAACGCAAAGCTGTTGCGCCGCACTGTTTTTTCACCACGGAGATGCGGAAATTTTACTTTGCGGAGTTTATGCGGAATTTCGTGAACCTTGTGGCTGATCAATCATGATATTCACTCACCACCGGGACGCGCGGGTACGGAATAATTTCACCTTCATTTTTTAATTATCCATCAACAGCGTCTTCATCTCCTCCCTCATCCGCATCGCTTCTTCTCTCGCTTTCTCTGCAAAATCTTCACCGTCCGAAGCATAAAGTACCGAGCGCGAAGCGTTCACCAGCAACCCGCATTCTTTGTTCATGCCGTATTTCGCCACATCGGAAAGACTTCCTCCCTGCGCGCCGACACCCGGCACGAGCAGGAAATGGTCCGGAACGATCTTCCGTATTTCCGCCAGGTATTCCGCACGCGTCGCACCGACGACGTACATCATGTTTTCCGCGTTTCCCCACTCCTGCGATCGCCGCAGCACTTCTTCATACAGCGTTTTCCCGTCCGCAAGCTTCTGCGTTTCGAAATCCATCGCGCCTTCATTGCTTGTCAGCGCAAGAAGAATGACCCATTTATTTTCGCGACCGAGGAACGGCTTCACCGAATCGCTTCCCATGTAAGGCGCAACGGTGACAGAATCGAAATGATAATGATCAAAGAATGCACGCGCATACATCGCCGATGTGTTGCCGATGTCCCCGCGTTTTGCGTCGGCGATCGTGAAACATTCCTGCGGGATGACTTTCATTGTTTTCTCCAGCGACTGCAGTCCTTTCACGCCGTCGGCTTCGTAGAATGCAAGATTAGGCTTGTACGCTACGCAGAGATCGTGCGTCGCTCCGATGATCTGCTTGTTGAATTCAAAAACAGGATCTTCGTACTTCAGTAAATGCTTCGGAATTTTTTTGCTGTCGGTATCCAGCCCGATGCAGAGAAAACTTTTCTTCCCGCGGATCTGTTTTACTAATTCTGCTTTTGTCATCCTGCCTGGTTAAGGATCCAAAATTAAGCATTCGGAATTTTAATGTGCGTCCGCCGCGCTGATCTTCGCCACCTGCTTTGTTTTCGGCTGGAAAATAAGCAGCGGTATGCAGCACAGGAAAAAGATGCCCACGATCCAGAAATTATCCATGTACGAAAGCAGCATCGACTGGCGGATCACCGCTCCGTCGAGCGCCTTTGCAGCCATCGTCTGCGCCGTGTTGTGATCGTAGCCATGGCCCATGAACGCACCGGTGAACATTTTCAGCCGCTGCTGTGTTTCCGTATCGTAAATGTTGATGTTCTGCAGCAGCGTAGCACGATGGAACGCCGTGCGGTTGTTGATGAACGTCGCCACGGCCGCAATGCCGAACGAACCGCCGAGCTGGCGCATCATGTTATTGAGCCCTGTCCCCTGGTGAATGTCTTTCTGCGCCAGTCCGCCCAGCGCAAAATTCGTGATCGGCACGAACATGAATCCCATTCCTATCCCGCGCAGCAGCTGCGGCCACATGAAATCGCTCCAGCCCGATGCGAGCGTCGAGACGCTGAGCACGTGCGTGAAGATGAAGAACATGATGAACCCGATCGTCGCCAGGTATTGCGGTGGAATTCCTTTGCGCAGCAGCACGCCGACGGTCGGCATCACGAAGAGCGAAACCAGTCCCGACGGCATCAGCAGCAAACCGGTCTGCTCCGCCGTCCAGCCTAAAAGTCCCTGCACGAAAATGGGAAAGATGAACAGCGACGCGTATAATCCGAAACCGAGAATGAACGTGAACATCATCCCGAACGCCAGCTGCCGGCTCCCGATCAGCACCTGGAAATTCACCACCGGGTGCTCCGTCCGCAGCTCCCACCACACGAAAGTGATGAGCGAAAATGCGGCGACCGCAGCCAGCACGGTGATGTAGCGCGTCTCGAACCAGTCTTCCGAAGCGCCGCGCTCCAGCACGATCTGCAGCGAAGCAATGCCCGCCACCAGCAGCGCTATTCCTATCCAGTCCGTTTTCGGTGGCTTCGTATGCAGCGTCGAATTCTGTATGTACGTAATGGTAAGTATCGCCGCAATGATGCCGAGCGGAACGTTGATGTAAAAGATCCACGGCCAGGAATAGTGATCGGTGATCCAGCCGCCGAGCGTCGGACCGAATGTCGGGCCGAGCACAACGCCGATGCCGAAGATCGCCGTGGCCATGCCGCGCTCTTCCGGCTTGAACGTTTCGAAAAGTATCGATTGTGAGGTCGACAGCAGCGCGCCGCCGCCGATGCCCTGGATGAAACGGAAAAAGATCAGCTCCCAGATGTTGTGCGCATTGCCGCAGAGAAACGACGACGCCGTAAACAGGATGATCGAGAACGCGAAATAATTTTTTCGTCCGAAACGTGCGGACAGCCAACCGTTCATCGGGAGGATGATCACGTTCGCCACAGCGTACGCCGTCACCACCCATGCCACGTCTTCGAGCGTCGCACCGAGATTACCCATGATCTGGTTCAGCGCCACGTTCACCACCGTCGAATCGATGAGTTCGAGCAGCGCCGCCAGGATAACGGTGATCACGATGATCCACTTTGCAAAACCCTTTTCTGCCATTTTTTATTTTTTCCTTTTTCCGGGGCGCACCTTCAGTTCATTTTATTCCCGCACTTCCCGTGTTCGGCTTTATCTGCCTCCGGCAGGATGCCGCCTCACCCGGGGCCATTCATCACCTGTCAATCGTCAGTTCTTCATTGTTTCCCCGGGTCGTCGATGTTCACCACGACGCTCACGCTCATTCCCGGGCGCAGTTTGTCTGCCATCGCCTTGTCCACGTTCAGCTTTATTTTCACCGGCACACGCTGGATCACCTTCACGAAATTCCCCGTTGCGTTGTCAGGAGGCAGAAGCGCGAAGCGCGCACCCGTCGCACCCGAGAACGAAGCAACTTCTCCTTTGATGTCCGTATCGCCGAAAGCGTCCACGTGCACATCCACCGATTGACCGACGAGCATTTTTTCCAGCTGCGTTTCCTTGAAGTTCGCCACTACCCACACACCTGAATCATCAACTACGGAAAACAACGCCTGTCCCGCCTGGATGAATTGTCCCGGCTCCACGTTCTTCTTCGAAACCACGCCATCCATCGGTGCGGTGATCACGGCATAAGACAATTGCAGCTTCGCATAATCGACGTCAGCCTGCCGCTGCGCAACCATCGACTCGGCTACTTTCACCTGTCCTTCCGCTGCGAGCATTTGCTTGGCCGCCGCGTCGTACTGTTTCTTCGCCACGTCGTATTGCGACAAGGAAGCGTCACGCTCCGAACGCACGCCGTCGAACTGCGCCTGCGTGGTCGCCTTCTGGTTCAGCAGCGCGCTGTAACGATCGTAATCCTGCGCCGCCTTGTCCACTTTCACTTTGGCCAGGTCCACGTTCGACTTCGCCGTCGCCACAGATGCTTCCGCGGTGGAAATATTCGCTTTCACCACTTCGACGTTGGCTTTTGCGTTGTCGAGCGCGGCTTCCGCCTGCAGCTCTTTTATTTTCATGTCGCGGTCGTCGAGCACCACCAGCGTATCGCCTTTGTGCACGCGCTGGTTGTCTTCGAAACGGACTTCCGTCACGTAGCCCGAAACGCGCGGCAGCACGGGACTGATGCTTCCCTCGAGCTGCGCATCGTCCGTTGTTTCATGATGCTGGTTGAAAATGAATGTGCGGACAGCGTAGGTTCCTCCCGCGAGGACCAGCGCACCAAGAATGAAAGGAGCGATCTTTCTTTTCTTTTTCTTTTCCGGTTGCGGAGCTTCCGCCTGCTGATTCTGTTCCATTTTATAAATACTGTTTGCTTATTTAAGTGTTCCCGTTGATTTAAGAAGCTTGTCGTAGGAAAGCTGAACGTCCGCCTGCTGGAGCACGAGGTTGATCCTTGCCTGCAGCAACGCCGCATCCGCATCCAGCACTTCGCTCATCAGCGAAAGCTGCTGGTCGTAACGCGCTTTTGTCTGCCGGTAATTTTCCTCCGCCTGCGTGACAGCCAGCTGCAGCATCGACATTTTCGTGATCGCCCCCTGGCAGGCCATGTAGTTCTGGAAAACTTCCATTTTGATATTGTCCGTGAGCATGTCACTCTGCACCTGCGTCTGCATGAGCTGCACCTGCGCTTCCTGCACGTTGTGCTTGCCCGTATAAAGTGAAGAGATATTCCACGAAACGTTCACGCCCACATCCCACGTCGCACGGAATTCGTCCACGTACGGAATGATGCGCTGGTTCGGCCGTGCGAAATAATAATCCGCGCCCACACCGACCGTGGGATAATAGGAAGCCTGCGCAAGCTTCACGTTGCTCTGCGAAGACTGAACGCGGTAACCTGCCGATTTCAGCTCGCTCCGGTTCGTCACCGCATCCTGCTCGTATTGTGTTTCCGGCAGCAGGTTCACAGCGGCAAACAGTCCTGTCGTGTCGGCATTGATCGTCGTTCCTTCCGGAAGACCGAGCAGAATGCAGAGATTGAACTGCGCGACGGCGATGCTGTTGTCCACGTCGCTTTTCGACAGCTCGAGGTTCGACTGGTACAGCTGCGCTTTCAGCACGTCGTTGTCCGTCGCAAGACCGCGCTCTTTCATGCTCGTCACTTCATCCACGCGCTGCTGCGCCGTTTTCAGGTTTTCCTCCACGATGTGCTGCGAAAGCGTGAGCTTCACGTACGAGATGTACGCCGACATGATGTTGAGCCGCACTTCCTGCTCGTCCTTCGTCACGTCGAGCTGCGCCGCCTTGTTGATGAAGCCGTACGATTCCTCCGTGTATTTCAGGCGCCAGCCGGTGAAAATTCCTTCGCTCACCGAAGCCCGCGTCGTATAGTTGTTCAGGATCACCGGGAAGAGCGTCACAGGTTCCGGGCTGCCGGGAAACTGGAACGTTACGGGATCGATCGGGCTCAACCTCGAATAGCCCGCATTGAGGCTTACGTTCGGGAGCGCCGCATCGCTCACCTGCGCCTGCTTCGCTTCCACCTGCGCGAGTTTCAGCGTGTCCAGCTTCAGCTGTTTGCTGTTGGCGACGCCCATCTGCACGGCCTGCCCGATGTTCAGGGTTTGCGAGCCCGCCTGGTTTTGCGCAAAAGCTCCGCCGGCTGCGATGAGAAGGATCCCTGTGAATGCGATGAATTTCATTTTTTCTTATTGAGTCGGTTGAACTGTTTTTTTATTTTTTCTTCAGGAATTTTTCGGGATGCACCAGCAGCAGGCGGCCGATCAGCTGCTCCAGGTGTTTTTTCATCAGCGTCACGTAATCCTGCTTCGTGATCTTCGGTTTCCGTTTTTCCACTTCGAAAAATCGCGGGAGCAGGTTGCTGGAAGTGGTCGAATGCGTCAGTGTTCCGAAGATCGTGCTCATCATCAGGGTGAAATCCACGTCTTTCCGGAACTCGCCTTTTTTTATTCCCTCTTTCACGATGCTGTAAACCGCGTTCATGTTCGTCATTATCTTTTCCTCGATCACGCTCGACAATCCCGTACGTTTCCGCAGTGAAAGCTCGCGCATCATCATCTTGTGGTAACGGCCTTCGTCGTTCAGTATCCGTTCCGTGTAATTACCGATCAGCTCGCGCATTTTTTCCCAGGCGGAAAGCGATTTGTCGCCGGCCAGCAGCATCAGCTTCTCGCGGATGTAAGCCGTCTTCCGGATGATCACCGCCTCGAACAGTTTTTCCTTGGAGCCGAAATAGTAGGAGACCATCGCCACGTTCATCCCGGCTCTTTCCGCCAGCGCCCTCACGGATGTTGCGTCGAAACCGTTTTCGGAAAACAGCTCTTCGGCAATGTCCAGCAGGTGATCTTTTCTGTCTGTATGTGCTTCCATGTGAAAAACGCGACAAAGCTAATTAAACGTTTGTTTAACATTCAAACGCTTGTTTAATTCTTTTGTTAAGTCACTCAGGAACAGCGCGATAAAATAGGATTGCCGGCTCAGCTGCCGACGCCTTCTTTCAGTCGTTCCGCATTCTCGGCCACCTGCAGCGCATCGATCATGCTCTGGATATCGCCGTTCATGAAAGCGGGAAGGTTGTGCTGCGTCAGCCCGATGCGGTGATCGGTGACACGGCTCTGCGGATAATTGTACGTGCGTATTTTAGCCGAACGGTCGCCGGTGGAAACCATTGTTTTTCTTTTCTTCGATTCGGCTTCCATCTTTTTCTGGTATTCGATCTCGAACAGTTTCGTCTTCAGCATCTGCATCGCGCGCTCGCGGTTGGCATGCTGCGAACGTTCCACCTGGCAGGCGATCTGTATCCCCGACGGCTTGTGATAGAGAATGACCTTCGTTTCGACTTTATTCACGTTCTGTCCGCCCGCTCCGCCCGAACGCGCGGTAGTGATCTCGATGTCCGCGGGATTGATGACAACATCGACATCATCCGCCTCCGGAAGCACGACAACCGTTGCCGCCGACGTATGCACGCGGCCCTGCGTTTCCGTTTCGGGAACGCGCTGCACACGGTGCACGCCGGATTCGTATTTCAGAATTCCGTACGCATTATCCCCGATCACATTCATCACCACTTCCTTGTAACCGCCCATCGTTCCCTCGCTGAAATCCACCACCTCGGTTTTCCATCCCCGCATTTCGCAGTAACGTGTGTACATTCTCCAGAGATCGCCCGCGAAAATAGCTGCCTCGTCACCGCCCGTACCTGAACGAATCTCGATAACCGCATTCCGCGCATCTTCCGGGTCTTTCGGGATAAGCAGGTTTTTGATCTGCTCCTCCATGCGTTCTTTCTTCGCCTCGAGCTCCAGCAATTCCGCCTTCGCCATATCCAGGAAATCGGGATCTTTTTCCGTCGCCAGCACGTTTTTCGCCGAAGAAATATTACCGACAACATTGCGGTATTCGTGGTAATGCTCCACGATATTTTTCAGCTCTTTGTATTCCCGGTTCAGCTGCGCGAATCTTTTCATGTCCGACATGACGTCGGGAGAAGAAAGCTGTTGTTCCACTTCGTGGAAACGTGTTTCTATCGATTGCAGTTTTTCCAGCATCTGGATGCCCGTTGTTGAATTTTACATGAAATGAATAAAGAAAAAGAGATGACGAAGGAACGGCCTGACTGAAGCTAGTAACCGAACTCTCCGTATTCGCTGCGGATGGTGAGCTTCCTGCCGGAGGCTTTTTCCACCCGCCCGATGATCTGCGCCGGGATATTGAACTGTTTGGAGATTCCGATCACGCGCTGCGCGAAATTTTCCGGGAGGTAGATCTCCATACGATGACCGCAATTGAACACTTTGTACATTTCGCTCCACGGCGTTCCGCTCTGTTCCTGTATGAGCCGGAACAACGGGGGAACAGGGAACAGGTTGTCCTTTATCACGTGAACATCATTCACAAAATGCAGCACTTTCGTCTGCGCACCTCCGCTGCAATGAACGATGCCGTGTATTTCCGCACGAAGCTCATCGAGAATACGCGTGATCACCGGCGCATAGGTCCTTGTCGGGGAAAGCACGAGCTTGCCTGCCGGAATTTTCTTTCCGTCACCGATGTCGACCAGGTCGGTCAGCTTGATTTTTCCCGCGTAAACAAGATCTTCCGGCACTTCCGGATCATAGCTCTCCGGGTATTTGGCGGCGAGCTCATGCGCAAACACATCGTGCCGCGCGGACGTGAGCCCGTTGCTTCCCATTCCCCCGTTATATTCCGCTTCGTACGTCGCCTTACCACTGGAAGCAAGTCCCACGATCACATCACCCGGCGAAATTTTTTCATTTGTGATCACCTCGCTGCGCTTCATGCGCGCCACCACCGTGGAATCGACGATCACCGTCCGCACAAGATCGCCCACATCGGCTGTTTCTCCGCCTGTGCTGCGAATCCCGACTCCCATCTCCCGTAATTCAGCGAGCACCTCTTCCGTTCCGTTGATCAGCGCGGATATAACCTCGCCCGGAATTCGGTTTTTATTCCGGCCGATAGTGGAGGACAGCAGTATATTGTTTGTTGCTCCCACGCACAGGAGATCGTCCGTATTCATGACGATTGCATCCTGGGCAATTCCTTTCCACA
>DASTSF010000414.1:0-6700 GCA_035760825.1 Bacteroidia bacterium | reverse complement strand
CGCTGGTAAGACCGGCGAACAGCATGATAATACTGAAGAGCCCGAGATACAAAAGGTTTTTCTGGCCTTTTTCACGGGTTGCGCGTTCTTCACTGCTTGTTGCCATGGCTGCTTCCATCTGTTTACCCGAATAAAAGTGCGAGCTGAACTACCGGCAGGTAGATGAACGATCCGAACATGAGACGCGATGCCGATTTCACGTCGCAGTTGCGGTATAATGTCATGGCCTGCACCAGGAAAGCAACCCCGCAGGCAAGAATGACCACTCCCGCAACGGTTCCGCACATGCGGAAAAGAAGCGGCGTCAGGCTGACAGGGATAAGCCCGAGCGTATAAACCACCACCTGGAACGCGCTGGCCTTATCTCTTCCTCCTGCGGAAGGAAGCATGCGGAAACCCGCCCGGGTGTAATCATCGTGCGAAACCCACGCAATGGCCCAGAAATGCGGGAACTGCCACATGAACTGTATCGCAAACAGCAGCATGGCCGATGTTCCGATCATCCCGAAGCCGTTCGTTGCTGCCACCCATCCCAGCATGGGAGGAATGGCACCGGGGAAAGCACCGATGAACGTGGCGAAAGGTGTTCTTTTTTTGGAGGGCGTGTAGACCAGCGTGTAAAGGATCAAGGCAAGAAATCCGAGGATCGCGCTGAGCATGTTGGTAAACAAAGCGAGAAGAAGAATGCCCGCGACGCCCATTACCGAAGCAAGCACCACGCCTTCCCTCACGCTCATGCGACCTGTAGGAAGAGGGCGGTTCATCGTGCGCGACATGAGTTTGTCGGTTTCGCGCTCTATGACCTGGTTGAAACCGTTGGAAGATCCCGTGACCAGGAAGCCACCGAGGATAAGCGCGGTCAGCTCGACCCAGCTGGATTCGTGGTCCAGCTCACGTACGCCGATCACGTAACCGATCACTGCGGAAAAAACTACCAGCGAGGACAAGCGCAGTTTAGCGAACTGAGCATAGTCAGCCAACTTATTCATTGCACTGGCAGGTTTGTCGATTGTATGTGCCCGGGAAGCAAGCAATTTTTGGGCTGTTTTAAAACGGGCAAATTTAGGTATTCCGCCGCTTACAAAGTTCCGGCCCGTACAGAATTTAGATTACTTCTAAATAATTGCTGATGAACAGGTGTTTTTCGATTTCCAACCGCCATGTTCAGCTATCAGTAATCGCGATAGGTGCGGAAAAGCGGGAGACTGAGTCCGGCCATGACGTAAGAAGATTTTTTCGTCACGTTCACGTTACTCTCTGAACGTGCTCCCGCGATCAGTTCGACACGGAGCGGGAATGCGGTATTGAACCGGTACGATGCTTTGAATTCCGCGTAGAACATGTTTGTCGCAATGCCGTCCCACAGCTTGTGGCCATAATCGGCCGTGTGCTCCCCGTCGATCTTCGTCCGGTCGATGTAGGAAATGAAAATATCCTGGCCGTAATCTTTTCCCGCAGGATCGAGCCCGTAACGCGCGCCCACAAGCTCGCCGGTAACCGTGAATCCTTTTACGGAATACGAAAGAATGCCCACGAGCTCCGAAAAATTCGCACCGAGCGGATGCGCCAGCGGCAGAAATCCGTTCGCGTAATTCTGCTGCGGACTTCCATGCGTGTACGTGTACGGCCGCACGATGTTCAGCTCGGCCTGCATGAAGAAGCGTTCCACTCCGCAGAAATTGTAGCATTTGTACCCGATCTGCACGCCCTGCTTGTTGGCCCACCAGCCGGCGCTCCAGTTTTTGATCTCTTTCAGGTAAAACTCGTCGAGGATCAGCTGCGAATACAAAATGTTGTTTTTATTGAAACGCACTTTGAACGCAAACCCGAGCAACGCATTATCCGAAGAGCCGAGACTGTATTCGACCGGGCGAAAAAAAACGACGGGATCGAGGTAATTCGGATCGAATGCGCGGTAGCGGTTCTCATCGGCGCCCTGCCAGACAACGGACTCGAACACGCCGAGATTCAACCACTTTGCTGCATTGAAGCTGAGGTAATGGAACGTGGCGAACTTGCTCCGGAAATTTTTCGCTGCGTAATTTGAATTCGTCCAGTCCTGCAGCCACGCAAACATCGACGTGTACTGCAGTTTCCAGATCGTGGTCTGCTGCTGTAGATAGGGATATGCTGCGCTGAGATCGGAAAGAAAAAGCGAGCGGTAACCGTCGCCCCAGAAATGCTTGTCGCGCCCGACCTGCAGGTTGAACACTTTCGACGGCCGCCAGATGAGGTTTCCTGAAAAATGCTGGAAGGCGTACTGCGCATTTCCGCCGGGATACGCGCGGTCGCTCCAGCCCGGCATCGTCCCGGAAAAATGTGCCATGGAATCGAGGTAGTTTGGCAGAACGCTCATGCCGCCGGCAAAACGCAATTCGACACCGATCTTCTGTTTGTAATCTGCGTCGAGAACAGCGCCGAGCGTTGTGTTATAAAGGGTGCGGTTCGCCTTCAGGTCTTTCCCGCCTTCGAAATCATAAACCGGGCGAAGGAGGAATGCCCATTTCCGGTCAGCTGTAAAAACTTTATCACGCTGGTAATATTTTCTCCACGCCAGTCTTTCCGAAATGTGATCGCTGTGCCGGAAAGCCGGCAGCGAATCGCCGGTGTATTTATCACGGGGAACAAGATCCGCATCGAGGAGCGGTTTCACGGAACTGTGCCCGTCCGTATTGTTGCAGTAGAAATCGATCCTCGTCGCCGCATCGTCATTGAGCGGCATTGTATGCTGGGCGAAAAAAGGTGTTGTGAAAAAACAAAAGAGAAAAAGCGATGCGACCGGCCGGCGGAGGAGTGTTGATCGCAAATCGTAAATCGTAAGCCTCATGCCGCTTCCATCGGGTTGAGTTCCCGTGTTTTCCCGGCAGCGGCGTTCCTGTTTCGGCTCACTTTTTTGATGAGCCAGGGGATCATCATCAGTACGGCGACATAAGCGCCGGTGATGACGAAGGAAAGCGTCACTGCCATCCCGCGGGTGAGGACGGCCATTCCGAAAACGGAAATGCTCGAGATGTAAATGCAGATCACTGTTTTCGCATGTGAAAATCCGCTGTCGATGAGCAGGTGATGCAGGTGGTTGCGGTCGGCGGAAAAAGGCGAGATGCCGCGCATGGTGCGCCACACGAAGATGCGGAACGTATCGGTGAGCGCGTAAACGATGAGCGACATGGCGACGACCGGGGTGAACAGCTCCTTCACGAACGGCAGTGTATTTTCGGCCGGAACGAATTCGATGTATTTGATGGCGAGAAAAGCCATGATAAGGCCGATGCTCAGCGAGCCGGAATCGCCCATGAAGATCTTCGCAGGTGAAAAGTTGAAGAACAGGAAAGCGAAAAGCGACCCGGCCAGCGCATAGGCGATCATCGCCGTGACCATGTCGTTGCCCAGCCAGAAAAGCGTTCCGAACGACAGCGCCCCGATGAGCCCGACGCCGGCGGCAAGCCCGTCGACGCCATCGATCAGGTTGAACGCATTGATGACCACGATGAATGTGAAAAGCGAAAGCAGGTAGCTGGCCCAGAGCGGAATTTCATTCACACCGAACAACCCGTGCAGGCTTTTTATGCGTTCATCCGCCATAATGACGATAATGAGCGCAACGATCACGTGCGCGCCGAGTTTCTTGATCGCCGCCGTGCCGATGATGTCATCTTTTATCCCGACGAAAAAGAGGATGAGGAGACTGGCCACGATGAACTGGAATTCACGCACCCACCGGCTCAGCACTTCATGGCTGGGCTGATCGTACGGGAACCAGAGTGAAAAAGCGAAAAGCGTGGCCGCGAAAATGATCACACCGCCGATGGTGGGAACCACCCGTTTGTGCAGCTTCCTGGCATCACCCGGCTCATCGAACAGGCGCTTGAGAAAAGCCACCTTGATCAGTGAAGGCGTGGACATCAGAACCACAAGGAAAGCAGTAAAAAGCGTAAGTAGCAGGTGCGGCATTGATCTGGTGTACTTTAACCGGTTGGCCGCCAAGGTTATAAACAAGCAACTAACAGGTTTTCAACAAAAGTAATTATTTCCGGAAGAAATCGTAATAAGTGTTCGTTAAGGAAGTCCGGACCGCCACGTATACGTAATTCGTGGGTAAGGAGGTTGCGCCATAGCTCACATTTCGCGCTGTATATCCCGCAGAAATATTGAGATTGCTCGCATAACTGATCATATAGCCGGCATGCACGTCGAAGTACGTGATCGTCGTCTTCTGTCCCTGGCCAAGGGTGAAATTCCTGACGGGATAATACGCGAGGTAATCGGTCTTGAAAATATCCTGCCCGCCGTTGTCGCTGCTTACGGAATCTGCACCAAGCATCGCGGTGGAATAACGCGCCTGCAGGAAAAAATCACCGAGCTTATAATACAGCGAAAAGATCACTTCGGAAAAATTTGCGCCCAGCGGGTGCGCCAGCGGTTCGTTGTACTGTGAATACGATTGCGCCGGATCTGTTGCAGCATAGGAATAGGGATTGACGCGGTTGTATTCGATCTCCAGGTGAAGATGCTTCAGCGTAAACGCGTTGAAATATTTCGCGCCGAGCTGGAAACCTGTTTTGTTGTGCACGGTTCCTTTTTTGCCGAGATCATCCGCCATCCACTGGCCGTACAAACGGAGCGAATGAAAAAGATCATAACGGAATGTAGCGCCGATGAGGAAATTATCCCGGCTGCTGAGGCCGTATTTCGGAAGCGCCGTGTACATAACGGGATCAACATAAGCGAGGCGGATGCACTGCCGGTTGCTGCTGTCGGCTGCGGTCCAGATCAGTCCCTGGAACAGGGAAATTTCTCCTTTACGTCCCAGCTTCATCGCCATCTGGTAAAACGACGCGGCTTTCTTCTGGTAGAGATGTTCGGTTCCCGGCGGAACGGGCGCATTCACGTTCAGGTTCATCAGCGAAGCGTAGATCGCGGTGTACTGGAACGGACCGAACCAGCCGGTGAAACGTGCGAAAGGATATGCGAAGCCGTTATCCGAAAGCAGCAGGGAGCGATAGCCGTCGCCGACGAAAAATTTTCCGTGGCCGGCCTGTACGTTGAAAAAACGGCAGGGTGAATACGAAATGTATCCTGTGGACATGGCGTAGTCATAACCCGTTTTCCTGAATGTCTTCCATCTTCCCTGGCCGGGAACGACCTGCGTCGTGTTGGCGTAATCCGAAATGTATTGCGGGAAGAACGCCTGGTTTTCCCAGAACGACGTTTCAAATGAAACTTTCGTACCGATGTCGCCATACGCAGTGATGCCGCGTGTATTGATATAAAAAGAAGACTGCGATGTATCGTTGCTGACATTCATGTATTGAACATTCAGCAACGGATCGATATACAGGCGGAAAAACGGTTCGCCGTTCTTCGCAGTGCGATTTACCAGGAGAAGGCTGTTTTGATCATGATAATTGACCAGGTATCTCCGGAGCTTTTTTCCAAAGCCCATTGCCTGGCCGGTTTCATAAAAACCGGGGTTATAATGATAACCGAAATTATTTTGCAGCGTCACATTCTTCCGCAGCGGGTGTCCCTGTTCGATCCACGGGCGCATGGACGTCTGCATGGGAAATGCAGCGACCATTACATAATCGATCATTTTCACTTTCGAAGAATCGTCGCTGTCAAACGTATGGCGCAGCGCCGAATCCGCTTCGTAGATCATCAGCGAAGGAGAAAGCGGGAACCCGTCTGCTTTCACCATCCCGGCCTCGCTTTCCTGCAGCCAATCGTAATTCAGCGGAACATTCGCCTGCTGGGAAAAGATTTTTCCGCAGGAAAAAAGACAAACAAGCACGACAGCGCGCGCGCGCAGGTAATAACCGCGGTTACTGTTTTTTTCAGACCTCACGCAGGGAATGTTTTCCGGAAAGTTCAGCATCGAACAGGCCTTTTACGTCATCGTACACGCTTTGGATTCCCTGCCCGAGCGAAATCTTATGCTTCCACCCCGTGGCGTGCAGCCGCGTAACGTCCGTGAGCTTGCGCGGTGTTCCGTCGGGTTTCGAAGCGTCGAACGTCAGCTCGCCCCCGAAGCCAACGACCTTTTTAATCAGCAGCGCAAGATCGCGGATGCTGATGTCTTCGCCGGTGCCGACGTTGAGAAATCCTTTTTCGTTCCACGTGCACATAACATGCACACAGGCATCGGCCATGTCGTCGACGTGGAGAAATTCGCGCAACGGCGTTCCGCTTCCCCAAATCACGACGGAAGAGGAACCTGCCTTTTTCGCATTGTGAAATTTCCGCAGCAGCGCCGGAAGCACGTGCGAATTATTCAGATCGTAATTGTCGTTCGGTCCGTAAAGGTTTGTCGGCATGACGGAAACGAAATTGCAGCCGTACTGGTCGCGGTAAGCGTCGCACATTTTTATCCCGGCGATCTTGGCGATGGCATACGGTTCGTTCGTCGGCTCGAGCGGACCCGTCAGCAGGTATTCTTCCTTCAGCGGCTGGGGCGCGAGCTTCGGGTAAATGCAGGTGGAGCCGAGGAACAGCAATTTTTTTACGCCGCTCCTGTACGCCGCATGAATGACGTTCGATTCGATGACGATATTTTCATAGAGAAAATCCGCGCGGTAAATGTTGTTGGCCTGGATACCGCCTACTTTGGCAGCAGCGAGGAAAACATATTCCGGTTTTTCCTTCTCAAAAAACGCTTCAACGTCCGCCTGGCGGCGCAGATCGAGCTCGGCTGATTTCCGCG
>DASTSF010000413.1:0-5162 GCA_035760825.1 Bacteroidia bacterium | reverse complement strand
ACAATTAAAGATCACGAAATCAATCACCAACAGGGAAAGCGCTTCGCTCGACAAGTACCTCCAGGAGATTGGTCGTGAAGAGCTGATCACAGCTGAAGAAGAAGTAGTGCTTGCCAAGAAAATTCGTGAAGGAGATGAGCGGGCTTTGGCAAAGATGGTGAAGGCTAACCTTCGTTTCGTCGTTTCTGTTTCGAAGCAATACCAGAACCAGGGTTTAAGTCTCCCTGACCTTATCAACGAAGGAAATCTTGGTCTCATTAAAGCGGCTCGCCGTTTTGACGAAACCCGCGGATTCAAATTCATTTCCTACGCTGTATGGTGGATCCGCCAGTCGATCCTCCAGGCATTGGCCGAGCAAAGCCGTATCGTGCGTCTTCCGCTCAACCAGGTGGGTTCGCTGAATAAGATCAATAAAGCGTATTCCCGCCTCGAGCAGGAATTCGAACGTGAACCTACCGCCGAAGAGCTTTCGCAAGTGCTCGATCTGCCCGAAGATAAAGTGGCAGATACGATGCGCGTTTCCGGTCGCCATGTTTCCATGGACGCACCGCTGCTGAACGGCGAGGATAACAGCCTGCTCGACGTGATCGTCAACCACGATTCACCGCGTGCCGACCGCCTGCTGATGAACGAATCGCTCCAGAAAGAGATCGAACGTTCACTGGCCACGCTTACCGAACGCGAACGTGATGTGATCAAGCTGTTCTTCGGAATCGGCTGCCAGCACGGGCTTACGCTCGAAGAGATCGGTGCGAAATTCGATCTCACGCGCGAACGTGTCCGCCAGATCAAGGAGAAAGCGATCCGCCGCCTCCGTCACAGCTCCCGCAGTAAACTTCTGAAAGCTTACCTGGGTTAAAATGTCCTGAAAAATTACGAGCAGCCGCAAGGTCGGATTTCGATGAAATCAAAGAACTTTGCGGCTGCTTTTTTATTTCACACCCACCAATCACACAACCGGAATCAATATGACACTCGAAACGATGGAGCCTCAGAAAGGAAAAGCGAAGGCTTACGAAAGCGAACTCAACGACTGGATTTCCAATGAACGTGCTGCGATCGAACTGATCGGGCACATCGGGACCTTGTGGTTCGAGCGATCCGCCGAACTGATCATTTTCCGCAACCAGATGATCGACCGCAGCCCGAGCGAGATCATGAACCTGCACCAGTACGCAAAAGATATTGTGAAGCGCCCGATCAATGTCCGCGATACGGCCAACCTGGCCTGCGAACTGACCAGGCTGGAACTCGCTCCTTCGCGTATCGACATCGGCCGCCTCTGCGCGGAATGGACGGAAGAAAAAGGAAATTATTCCGACATGAAAGCGTTCGTTACGGACAAGCTGAAGGATTATATCGGGAAGGAAAAAGCATCCATTGTCCCCAAAGATGTCGTGCTGTTCGGTTTCGGCCGCATCGGCCGTCTTGCTGCCCGCGAGCTTATTTCCCAGGCGGGAAAAGGCGACCAGCTTCGCCTGCGCGCGATCGTAACGCGCGGGAACAGCGATGAGGAGATCGTAAAACGCGCCGACCTGCTGCGCATGGATTCCGTACACGGACCTTTCCCAGGAACGATCATCGAAGACCTTGAGAACAAGGCGCTGCTCATCAACGGGCATCTCGTGCACATGATCCACGCAGCGAACCCGGAAGATGTGGACTACACGGCTTACGGGATAAACAACGCGCTCGTCATCGACAACACGGGTGTTTTCCGCGACCGCGAAGGACTCGGCCGCCATCTCAAGGCAAAGGGCGTGGCGAAAGTGCTGCTCACTGCGCCGGGAAAAGGCGACATCCCGAATGTCGTTTACGGTGTCAACCATGAAACCGTAAAGCCGGATTCCGACAAGGTTTTCTCTGCGGCTTCCTGCACCACGAACGCGATCATGCCGATCCTGTATGTCGTGGACAAGGAGCTCGGCGTCGAGAAGGGACACATCGAAACCGTTCACTCGTACACGAACGACCAGAACCTGCTGGACAATTACCACAAGAAGTACCGCCGCGGACGCTCTGCCGCGCTGAACATGGTCATCACGGAAACCGGTGCGGAAAGCGCATTGAAAAAAGTGCTCCCGCAGCTGGCCGGAAAATTCACGGCGAATTCCGTGCGTGTGCCTACCCCGAACGTTTCGCTGGCGATCCTGAACATTACGGTGAAGCGCGAAACCTCGAAAGAAGAGGTGAACGAGATCGTGCGGCATTATGCACTGAAGGGCGTGCTCGTGGAGCAGATCCAGTATGCATTTTCCAATGAGCTCGTCAGCTCGGACGTTATCGGGAATTCCTGCTCTTCTGTTTTCGACAGCCAGGCCACGATCGTTTCGCCGGACAAGAAAAGCATTGTCCTGTATGTGTGGTACGATAACGAATACGGTTACACCCGGCAGGTGCTTCGCTTCTCGAAATACCTTGCAGAAGTGATCCGTCTCCGGTATTATTGATAAGAATTCAGCCAGCTTCGCCCCCGCACAAGTGACGGGGGCTTTTTTTTGCGGCATTTGTTTTGATCACGGGAACCATGAAGCGTATTCTTTTGTGCGGCGTTTTTTTTGCAGTTGTCTCAGCGCTCAACGCGCAGCGGGATTCCCTGCAGTATGCTCCCGGTTACCCGGCGTACCGTGTTTCGCAGTACGATCAGCTTTGCTCGTTTCCGCTTCCCCGTTTCAAACCGGGAAATACGCTGCACCGGAATTTTTCCTGGTTCGATTTTATGTACATGGCCTACGATTATTCGCAGGTGACGAAAGGGCAAACCGGGAGTTTTGTTTATCCCGGGATGAAGCAGGCGGCGCATGCGCAGGCCGCGATCGACATGAACGTGGAAATGTACAGCCACTGGAATTATTATTACAACATTCCCACGCCGACCTATAATTACCAGGACTTTTCACGACCGAACACATTTTCAGGGAAGATCACCGCCTACGCGGACAGGCATCCCGGCATGGCGGTGTGCACGTATATTTTCTGGGGAGCAGTAAGGCCGTCGCTCACCGGAGATCCGTCGAGGACCTCTTACATCAAAAAGTTTGAAAGCATCGATCCGTGTGCGGGCGACACCACCTATCCGAAGATCCGCATCGACGGAAATGCGCAACGCTATTGCCTGCAAAAGCTGGCCGACGCGCTTCCGCACCGCGATTCGCTTCACAAAGTGGATTTCGTGAATGAGAACGGGGAGATTTTCGGGCCAAGCTGGTACCCGAACGGGGAGGGCTATAACCGTGATCCGCGCATTGCCTGCATCCAGCATGATTCGGCTACGGCCCGCGTCAACCGCGGTCACTGGCAGTATACGGTGTTCAACGCGTACAAAAGAAGGTTCACTGCGAACGATTCCTTCCCGGCTTTCAGAAATTCTGAATTTTCCTTCTACCAGGTGTCCGCTTTTCTTCCGCGCTATTACGGGGAATATTCCGAAATGCGTCGCATCAATCAATACGGTCGCGGGGGATTTTACGCCACGCCCGATTTTTATCCCGGCGACGCGAACCATTCCATTTTTGACCGTTACGCGGCCTATCACGGGCTCGATTGCATTGCGGAAGGAAGAAAAACGGAGATCGCTCTCGGGGATGATTATTTTTCACCCTTCGTTTGTGCCGGCTGGTTCGCCGATTCGCTGAACTACCGCCCGGCGCAATGGCTGGCTGCGATGAAAGCACTGGCAATGATGGGAGCGGAATATTATTACCCCGCATTCTTCAACACGTCGAATCCTTCCGTAAAAATGCCTGTCGATCCGCGGGGCTATATGTACCAGGTGGTCATGCCTATTTATGCGCAGGCCGTGACGTCGCGTTTTGAACCTGTTTTTTTCGGAACAAAGGATTTCACATACGCGAACGAAAAAGGATTGTTGTCCATTTATCGTCACCAGGTGGGAAACGGGAAAAATATTTATGCCATACACGCATCCGACTTTTCCGGCGAAAAAAAATACGACGCTGCGCATCCTGCAACGCGGAAGATCGTGCTCGACGGGGAAAGGATCACCGTGAATTTCCGGCCGCAGGGCTCGACGTACATTTATGACAAATCAGATTCGGCCAATGTCATCTTCTACCAGCTCGATGCCTGGCACGAGAATGCACATCCCTGGTACTGGTCGAAGAATTTTGATTTTGAGGCAGAGCTGCACGACGATTCCAATGCCGTTTTGCTGCACACGGACCGTCCCGCCGGGGCAGCGAGAGGCGATTACACCGATTTTACCACGTACGTTTATTTCACGGACAGGAATTGCTCTGTACCGCTCGGTTATTATTTCGAACCGCGGAACAATGATTCATCGACCTACTACGTATGGGTTCGTGCGCGGTGCGCAACGGCCGGGAAGAAAACATCCTGTTCCATTTTTGCCGATGGAAAGAAATGCGGGAATGTGATGGATATTCAGCCCGGGGAATTCCGGTGGTATGTGATGGGAACAACAAAAGATCCGGCGAAGGTGGAAGCCGCGACCGGGCAGCAGCATCTTCTTCAGCTGAAGGCTGGCGACAGCAACCTGCAGGTGGACCGGATCATTCTCAGCACAACGAAAGTTCCGGCGGAAATTCCTGCGAAATAAGAACGCGGGTGTTACGCATCCTTGTTCCGTTCCTTTATACGGAAAATGAAACCGGTCAGCTCGCGTGTAAAATCATCGAGCTGCATGGCGGATACCCGGATGAGCCGGAATATATCGAGCATCTCTTCGCCGGAGAGCGTTTTCGTTTCGGCGAGGTTCAGTAGACCGAGGCAGGTGGCCAGCGGCTGGCGTACTTTATGCGAAGTGAGAAAAAGCATTTCCTCCAGCGAATGGGTGTATTCCTTTTTTTCCTCTTCGAGCTTTTTCTGCTCGGTGATCAGCATGCGCAGCGAAAGGTAATGCGTCGTTTTTCCATTTTCATCGCGGATGGGAAGTATGACCGTGTCCACCCAATAATAGGTTCCATTCCTGGCCCGGTTCCTGATCTCGTCATGCCATACGCCGCCGGACGCGATGGTCTTCCACATGTTCCTGAAAAATTCTTTCGGGTGATACCCGGAATTGATGATGCTATGATCCTGCCCGATCAGCTCTTCCTTCGAATATCCCGTCACCTCGCAGAACTTTTTGTTCGCGTAAACGATCACGCCCCTTGTATCCGCAATGGAGGAAATGATGCTTT
>DASTSF010000412.1:0-12240 GCA_035760825.1 Bacteroidia bacterium | reverse complement strand
CACTGGTCAAGTCAGGCTGCGCCGAAAATGTAACGGGGCTCAAGTGCAGAGCCGAAGCTGCGACTTCATCGAAAGATGAGGGGTAGGGGAGCGTCCCAGCGCCGTCGAAGCCGTATCGCAAGAAGCGGTGGAGGTTCTGGGAGTGCTGATGCCGAAATGAGTAGCGATAAGACATGTGAGAACCATGTCCGCCGTAAGCCCAAGGTTTCCTGGGGAAGGTCAATCCGCCCAGGGTCAGCCGGATCCTAAGTCGAGGCCGAAAGGCGTAGGCGATGGACAGCAGGTTAATATTCCTGCGCATCCTTGATGGCGTTGAAGCGAGCGGGGACGGAGAAGGGTAGTCGATCCGGGTGTTGGACGTCCCGGTTTGCCTGTGTAGGCGGTCTCCATACGATGAAAAGGTGGAGACATTACGCTGAGGCAGGTGACGAGGCCGTAAGGCCGGAAGTCGATAATCCCATGCTTCCAGGAAAAGCCGCGCGTGGAGCCATTTTGGATTCCGTACCGTAAACCGACTCAGGTGGGCGAGGAGAAAATCCTAAGGCGCTTGAGAGAACTCTGGTCAAGGAACTAGGCAAATTGCCACCGTAACTTCGGAAGAAGGTGGGCCCAGCGTACGTCAAGGGACTTGCTCCCGTAGCGGAACTGGGTCGCAGAGAATAGGCGGTAGCGACTGTTTACCAAAAACACAGGACTCTGCAAACGCGACAAGCGGATGTATAGGGTCTGACGCCTGCCCGGTGCCGGAAGGTTAAGGGGATCCGTCAGCGCAAGCGAAGCGGTGAGCCGAAGCCCCGGTAAACGGCGGCCGTAACTATAACGGTCCTAAGGTAGCGAAATTCCTTGTCGGGTAAGTTCCGACCTGCACGAAAGGCGTAACGACTGCCGCGCTGTCTCGACCAGGGACTCAGCGAAATTGAAATAGCTGTGCCGATGCAGTTTACCCGCAGCAAGACGGAAAGACCCCGTGAACCTTTACTACAACTTGCCAGTGACACTAGGATTCGTTTGTGTAGGATAGGTGGGAGCCAGTGAAGCCGGGCCGCTAGGTTCGGTGGAGGCAACGGTGAAATACCACCCTGATGGATTCTGGTGTCTAACTGTCGCCCGTGATCCGGGCGCAGGACACTGGCTGGTGGGTAGTTTGACTGGGGCGGTCGCCTCCCAAAGAGTAACGGAGGCGCACGAAGGTACCCTCAGCCCGATTGGAAACCGGGCGTCGAGTGCAAAGGCATAAGGGTGCTTGACTGCGAGACCGACGGGTCGAGCAGGTGCGAAAGCAGGTCATAGTGATCCGGTGGTTCTGAATGGAAGGGCCATCGCTCAACGGATAAAAGGTACTCCGGGGATAACAGGCTTATCACTCCCAAGAGTTCACATCGACGGAGTGGTTTGGCACCTCGATGTCGGCTCGTCACATCCTGGGGCTGGAGAAGGTCCCAAGGGTTCGGCTGTTCGCCGATTAAAGTGGCACGCGAGCTGGGTTCAGAACGTCGTGAGACAGTTCGGTCCCTATCTGTTGTGGGCGTTGGACATTTGAGGGGTCCTGACTCTAGTACGAGAGGACCGAGTCGGACAGACCGCTAGTGTACCTGTTGTGCCGCCTAGGTGCAGCGCAGGGTAGCTATGTCTGGATGAGATAAGCGCTGAAAGCATATAAGTGCGAAGCTCGCCTCAAGATGAGATGTCCCTTAAGAGCCGTAGAAGACTACTACGTCGATAGGCCGCAGGTGTAAAGGCAGCAATGTCAAAGCCGAGCGGTACTAATTGCTCGATCGACTTTCTTTGAATACGCTTCTGGTGCGTTTCCTTCCAATTTGTTATAAAAATATTTAAGATTCATGGTGGCTATAGAGACGGTGTTCACCTCTTCCCATTTCGAACAGAGAAGTTAAGCCCGTCATCGCAGATGGTACTGCCCTACAAGGTGGGAGAGTATGTCGCTGCCAGTTTTAGATCGAAACCCTGGTTTGTAAAAATCAGGGTTTCACTTTTTTTATCCCCTCCCTTTTTTTCTTTCAGTTATTTTTACCGAAATGTTCCGCGTGTGCCATTTCAATTGAGGAAATATTTTCTGTTTTTTCTTTTTGTAATTGCAAGGTCGTCCATCGGTCTGACGCAAAATTCTATCGCCAAAAAAGACACCACAACATTCCCCGTCGATTCAACACTCTTTTTCTCCTTCCGTGCCTGTGGCTTTGATTATGGCAATACGGCGGTTCGGCAGAAACTTCTTCTGAAGCTCGATGGGTTCCAGGATTACAGACCTGTCACCCAGAACCTCGGAAACGCAGGCTCGCCTGAAAAGAAATTCCTTCTTCCCGGTTTTTCTCCCGATGCGTTCCGGCGGGGAACTTCCTATTTCGATGATTTTGGCTTCCGGGCAGGCAACAGGCAATTTTACGTTTCCGATCGGCCTTATACCAATGTCTCGCTCGTTCTCGGAATGAAGCAGGAGGTAAATGTCTATGTTCGTCACGCGCATCCGCTTGGGAAAAATGCGAATGTCGCCTTCGGATTTGAGCGGATCCGCTCAACCGGGTATTACAAAAGACAAAACACAAACAATACAAGCGTCAACCTTAATGGTTGGTTCCGGTCTCCCGGAAGACGTTACGCATTCCTGTTCGATTTTTCATGGACAAAGGATGCCGTGGCCGAGAACGGCGGAATTGCCAATGATTCTTCTTTCTTTTTTGCCAAACAGTTGGACCGGCAACTTGTGGCCGTCAACCTGAGCAGCGCATCGACCACCTGCAGGGAACGGGAGTTCTGGATGAAGCAATTCTGGTCTTTCGGCACTGTCACAGATACTGTAAAAATTCCCGGTGATTCCTCGGGCACAGTTAAAACACGCATTCTGCCATCAGCAGCAATCGTTCATACCCTTTCGGTGTCAGATGATTATTTTCTTTATTCCGATAATGCGTTGACCGATGGATTTTACAACGTGATTCTTAAAGATTCCTCATCCACCAGCGATTCGACTTACCTGTGGAAAATGAAAAACGGTCTCTGGTTCCAGGTATTCAATACGAAAAGCGATGGAAAACGCAGAGTTGTTTCCGGGAAAATAGGCGCACGCCACGAGCTCGGCGAAATCAGGAACGACACGATCTATCAGTCCTTTTCGAATATTTATGCGGATGGATCGCTGGATTTTTATTTTGGAAACAATGCATTTTCCGCGGCATCGCTTTCGGGATGGTACGTCGCTTCAGGTTACAATGCCTCTGACCGCCTCATTCACCTGCTGATGGAAAGCGATACGATCGGGAAGACGCTGAACCTGGCGCTGGAGGCCACATCCGCATTGTCGCACCCGGATTTTCTTGCTGAGCATTATTCGGGAAACAACTTCCGCTGGTCGAATTCATTCCACCAGTCGGGACATTCCGAAGCGAAAATGCTGGTGCTTTACAGGGGAAAGAAAAATGACAACCACTATTCTGTCAGCGCAACGTTCTCGGAGTTTACGGACGCGATTTATTTCGGCCAGGATTTCCGGCCCGCCCAGATGAACGGAAATATAACCGCGGTTACTGTTTCAGCTTTTGCGGAAACGGGATTGAAAATGGTACGAACGAGGAGCGAGCTGACCTGGAACAGGATACAATACGGATCGCCGATACGGCTTCCGGAATTCGTGGCGCGCGAATCTCTTTACGGGAACTTTCATATTTTCCATAACGGCTTGCAGCTGCAGTTCGGGGTGGATGCAACATGGTTCTCTGCTTTTTATGCGGACGCCTACATGCCTGCGCTGTCGCAGTTCTATGTACAGAACGATTCGCTTTCCGGGAACTATCTCTATATTTCACCGTGGCTGAGCTTCAAGATAAAACCTGTCCGCGTGTTTATCCGCGCGGATCACGCCAATGCGGCTTTTTCCGGAAGGAATTACATGATCATTCCGCATTATCCGCAGAATGATTTTTCCCTGAAGTTCGGTCTTTCCTGGGTGTTCAACGATTGATCTTCCCGCGGCAGGAAGAAAGGATCTTCTCTGTTGCTCCTTTATTTTCCTGCACAAATATCCCGGCGTTTTTTCCTGCAGCAGCTCTTGCGGTTTCATCATTCATCAATGCATCCAGCCTGGTTTTTATTTCTGCTGCGGAAGAAAAAGAAAATCCGCCCCCGCGTGCTAAAAGAATTTTCGCCTCGCTGAACTTTTCATAATTCGGTCCGAAAAGAACGGGAATTCCGTACACAGCAGCTTCCAGCGTGTTGTGGATCCCGGCGCCAAAACCACCGCCGATGTATGCTATTTTCCCATACCGGTAAAGAGAAGAAAGCATTCCGATATTATCGATGAGAAGAACCTGTTTTTCCGCAATGTCGTTTCCTGCCATGCTGAAACGGACGATCTTCTGAGGAACTATGCCGTTGTCCGAAAGTTTTTTTTCAATCTCAGCACAATGTTCTTCACTTAGCTCATGCGGTGCAATGATCAGCTTCCATGTCCCGTGCCGCAGATCTTCCGCAAGGCAGGGAAGCAAAAGCATTTCGTCCTGCGGCCAGGTGCTTCCGGCCACGATCACGTTGGAATTGCTGCTGAATGCTGCAGCCACGGGAATATCTTTTTCAGCGGAGGCAATTTCAATCACGCGGTCGAAGCGTGTATCGCCGGCGACGGATGAATTGGCCAGGCGATTGTTTTTCAGCAATGCGTCCGAATCAGCGTTCTGCGTGAAAATCCACGTATAATCCTGCAACGCACGAAAAAAAATACGTCCCCACGGCCTGAAAAAAACCTGGTCGTTGCGGAAGACCGCCGAAACAAGAAAGTGCGGAATGTTTTTTTGCGCCAGTTCATCCAGGTAATTCAGCCAGAATTCATACTTGATAAAAAATGCAACCGAAGGTTTTGCCGAAGCGATAAACCGGCGGGCGTTCTTTTTCGTATCGAGCGGCAGGTAGCAGACGAAATCAGCACCCGTATAGTTTTTGCGGACATCGAAACCGCTGGGTGAAAAAAAGGTGAGCAGTATGAAATAACCCGGATTTTCTTTGCGGAATGCCTCGATGAGCGGGCGTCCCTGCTCGAATTCTCCGAGCGATGCGCAATGAAACCATGCAACCGGGCTGGTATTTGCCGATAATTTTTTTTCGATTTCGGCAAGAATGTTTTTTCTTCCGTCGACCCATTTCCGGGCTTTCCCGTTAAAGAGTAACGCAAAGCGAATAAGGATGCCGAAGAAAAAAATACCTGCGGAATACAGAAACCTCATCCGATATCAATTGAGGTAATAGCTGCGCGCCGAGCGCTGGTAAATGAGAATGTTCCAGCCGACGCGGAACCCGAAAAGCTCGTCGTTCCGTTTCTTCGTATCGGGAGCCATCGTTTCAAAATCCCAGGAACGCAGGCTGTGCGTGAACGCCTGGGTTGCTTCCACGCCGAAAAAACAATTCACGTAACGACTTTTGCTCATGTACCAGTAGCCGAGAAATCCGGTGACGGCAAATCCGCCGGTGAGGCGATCGTACCCTTTCAGGTAATCGCCGGCGAGCTGCGGCGCTCTTGCTCCATTGTCGTAGATGCGGATCTTGTGCTGCATGTAGCCGAAATCGCCGGAGAGAATGATGCCGCAATTGGGATTCGGGGAAAGTCCGTGGATGTTGTTGAAGATCTTCCCGATGCCGCACTGAAGCGTGAAGCCGCGTTCGAACTCACGTATGTCGGCGATCTTTCCTTCGCGGTCGATGAGGTGACCGTCGGACGTGAGAATGCTGTCGAGCACTTCGCCCTGGCGCAGATCTTTTCCGAAAATATACGACCACCGGAGGTCGAACAGCAGGTTCTTTTTCGTTTTGTACCACCCTGCAGCGCCAACGGCAGAGCTTAATCCGAAACGGTCGGCCATGTCAGCGGCAGGATCCTGGAGCGCGTACGAAAACGCAACGCCGCCGCAGGAAACGACGGAATCTTTCACGTCCAGCTGCGCATGAAGCTTCCCGGCAGGAAGAATAAAAAGAAAGGCGAAAATGAAAAGATACCGCAACAATTTCATCGCGCTAATATAGCCATTTTCAGAAGGCGAAGGGCTTGATTTTCACAGGTGGTATGGGTCAAAATGACTATCTTCGCACGACCCGAAAAAACAGGTTATTCCCAATGGAGCAGGTGACACGGAAAATCCAGATGGTCGATCTTCTTTCGCAATACGAAAAGATCAGGACCGAAGTAGACGAAGCGGTTCTCAATGTGATCCGCTCTTCCGCTTACATCAACGGACCGGAAGTAAAATCGTTCAGGTCGGAGCTGGAAAATTATCTCGGCGTAAAGCACGTCATTCCCTGTGCAAACGGAACGGATGCTCTGCAGATCGCGATGATGGCGCTCGGCCTGCAGCCGGGGGATGAAGTGATCACGGCGGATTTTACTTACGTCGCTACGGCAGAGGTGATCGGGCTTCTCGGGCTTACACCGGTGCTCGTCGACGTGGTCCCGGATACATTCGACATCGACGTGAACGCCATTGAAAAAGCGATCACCCCGAAAACAAAAGCGATCGTTCCCGTTCATCTTTTCGGGCAGTGCGCCGACATGGAAAAGATCATGGCGGTAGCGAAAAAGCACAACCTTTTCGTGATCGAGGATACGGCGCAGGCGATAGGTGCGGAATATACATTCACGAACGGTAAAAAACAGAAAGCCGGAACGATCGGCGATATCGGCTGCACCTCGTTCTTCCCTTCGAAAAATCTCGGTGGCTTCGGCGACGGGGGAGCGATCTTTACGAACGATGACGATCTCGCGCAGAAAATGCAGATGATCGCCAACCACGGGCAAAGCGTGCAGTATTACCACGATGTGATCGGCGTGAATTCGCGTCTCGACAGCATACAGGCGGCTATCCTGCGCATCAAGCTGCGCCACCTCGATGAATATGCTGCTGCAAGAAATAAAGCCGCTGCTTATTATGACAAAGCATTCGCGGGAAACGCCAAAATAAAAACGCCGGCGCGGATGAAGAACAGCACGCATGTTTTTCACCAGTACACGTTGCAGCTGAACGGCGTCGACCGAGAAGCGCTGAAGAAATTCCTCGCGGAAAAAGGCATCCCGGCCATGATCTATTATCCCGTACCGCTTCATCTCCAGAAAGCGTACACCGATCCGCGCTACAAAAAAGGAGATTTCCCCGTGACGGAAAAGCTCTGCGCGTCGGTCATTTCACTTCCCATGCATACGGAGCTCGACGAGGACACGCTGAAGTATATTACCGGCAGCGTACTCGAATTTGTGAATGCATAAATTCAAAACAATTCTATGAATATTGCAGTCGTCGGAACAGGTTATGTAGGTCTTGTGACCGGAACCTGTCTCGCTGAAACAGGAAACCACGTGACGTGCGTCGACATCGATGCGGGCAAAGTGGAAAAAATGCGCAACGGCATCATCCCGATCTACGAGCCGCATCTCGATGCGCTTTTTGAACGCAACATCAAGCAGGGACGATTGAAGTTCACTGTCAACCTCGACGAAGCGGTGAAGCAGGCGAAGATCATTTTCCTCGCGCTTCCCACGCCCCCGGGAGAAGACGGCTCGGCGGATCTTTCCTACGTTCTCGGCGTTGCCGAAGAGCTCGGCCTGCTGATGACGGATTACAAGATCGTCGTTGACAAAAGCACGGTGCCGGTGGGCACAGCCGAAAAAGTAAGAGCGGCCATTGCGAAGAACTGCAAAACGGAATTCGATGTTGTTTCGAACCCGGAGTTTTTGCGCGAAGGTTTTGCGGTGGATGATTTCATGAAGCCGGACCGCGTCGTGATCGGAACGGAAAGCGAGCGGGCGCAGAAGCTGATGGAAGAGCTGTACAAGCCTTACGTGCGCCAGGGAAACCCGATCCTTTTCATGGATGAAAAATCAGCGGAGCTGACGAAATATGCGGCGAACGCATTCCTCGCCACGAAGATCACGTTCATGAACGAGATCGCGAACCTCTGCGAAAAAGTTGGAGCGGATGTGGACAAAGTGCGCATCGGCATCGGTTCGGACGACCGCATCGGGAAGCGTTTTCTTTTTCCCGGCATCGGGTATGGCGGAAGCTGTTTTCCGAAAGACGTGCAGGCGCTTGCGCTTTCAGCAAAAGAAGCCGGGCAGGAAATGAAAATTCTCAGCGCGGTAATGGAGATCAACGAAAGCCAGAAGACGGTGATCGTTCCGAAGATCAAAAAATATTTCAGCAACAAGCTGGAAGGAAAAAAGATCGCCGTGTGGGGACTTGCGTTCAAGCCCGACACGGACGATATTCGCGAGGCACCGGCATTGTACATTATCCGCGAGCTGCTCGCATCGGGGGCGCGCGTGGCAGCTTACGATCCCGAAGCGATGGACAACGTCAGCCGTATTTTCGGCGGGAAGATCGAGTTCGGCATCGATGAATATTCCGTGCTGCAGGACGCCGACGCACTGGTGATCTGCACCGAGTGGAGCCTGTTCCGCACACCGGAGTTTGACAAGATGAAATCGCTGATGAAGAACAATATCATCTTCGACGGAAGGAACCTTTATTCGCTCGGGCAGATGAAAGAGCACGGCTTCGGCTACATCAGCATCGGAAGGGCGGCAGTAAAGAACGGCTGATTATGAAAGACCAGAAACGCGTTCTCATCACCGGCGCGGCCGGTTTTCTCGGATCACATCTGTGTGACCGTTTTATCAAAGAAGGTTGTTCCGTGGTGGGCATGGATAACCTCATCACGGGCGACCTGAAAAATATTGAGCACCTGATGAAGCTCGAAAATTTCGAGTTCTATCATCATGACGTTTCAAAATTCGTTTTCGTCCCGGGGCAGCTCGACTACATTCTGCATTTCGCCTCGCCGGCGTCGCCGATCGATTACCTGAAAATCCCTATCCAGACGCTGAAGGTTTCATCGCTGGGCACGCATAATCTTCTCGGACTTGCGCGCGTGAAAAAAGCGCGGATACTCGTCGCTTCCACCTCGGAAGTGTACGGCGATCCAACGGTTCATCCGCAGACGGAAGATTACTGGGGCAATGTGAATCCCATCGGTCCGCGCGGTGTTTATGACGAAGCGAAACGTTTCATGGAAGCGATGACGATGGCGTATCACACTTATCACGGGCTCGAGACGCGCATCGTGCGAATTTTCAATACGTACGGTCCGCGGATGCGGCTGAACGACGGGCGCGTGCTGCCGGCATTCATCGGGCAGGCGCTTCGCGGAGAAGACCTCACCATTTTCGGCGACGGATCGCAGACGCGTTCGTTCTGCTACGTGGACGACCTGGTCGAAGGAATTTACCGCCTGCTCATGAGCGATTATGCGAACCCGGTGAACGTCGGGAATCCGCAGGAGATCACGATCAGGGATTTCGCGGAAGAGATCATAAAGCTTACAGGTACAAAGCAGAAAGTGGTTTACCGCGATCTTCCGAAAGATGATCCGAAACAGCGGCAGCCGGATATTTCGCTGGCGAAAAAACTGCTGAACTGGGAGCCGAAGATCGATCGTGCGGAAGGGTTGAAGCGTACGTATGCGTATTTCAAAGGTCTTTCCAAAGAAGAACTCTACAAAAGCGAGCACAGGGAATTCGGGAAGAAGTGAGACCAGGCTGCCGGTCCGGGCTGACCGGTTCGCGGTTTCTCTTTTGGGAACTGGGACTTTGACGCCTGTTTGAAATCACTTTCCGTTCATCCACTGCAGTGACCGCTCGAAAAGCGTTAACATTTCATTTGGAATTTCCCGGTTCCTGTCGTCCGCAGAAAAGCAAACTCTGCACGTCGCGCGTTGCCGTTCGTGTAAAAGAAAGAAGTCGCGTGTAACAAGATTTCATTTTTGTTCGTCAAAAGACACGGACCAAAATGAACGCTATGTCCTTCCTGAAATTTCTATTCGTGCCTGCATTCGGTCTTCTTTCCGCGAATGCGGCTGCGCATTCCTTCAGCGGGGCGGATGTGCACGGGAAAGTGATGAACGCGGAAAACCAGCCGATGCAATATGTTGTCGTGACGCTGCTGAAAACGGACGATTCCACGCTGGTGAAAGGTGCGGTGACAGACGCAGACGGCGCGTACAGCATGAACGGGATCGAAGCCGGAAATTATTTTGTGACGGCGAGCTTCACCGGCTATGAAAAAAAATGGATCGGCCCGGTGAGCATTTCTGCAGATGCGGACGTTCCTGTCGAAAATATCGTGCTCATGCAGTCTGCGGAAATGAGCGCAGTGACGATCTCTTCCGTTCAGCCTTTGTTCGTGCAGAAGCCGGGCATGCTCATCATGAACGTGGAGAACAGCCCGGTGCGCATCAGCGGAACAGCTTACGATGTGATCTGCAAAGCGCCGGGCGTGACGGTGGACCAGGACGGGAATTTTTCATTGCAGGGAAGAGGCGGCGTACAGGTTTACATGGACGGCAAGCCCACGTATTTGTCAGGTGAACAGTTGCGCAGCTACCTGCAGAATATCCCGGCGGCCGGCATCATCCGCGTGGAGCTGATGACGACCCCGCCTGCGAAGTACGATGCGGAAGGAAGCGCGGGAATTATCAATCTTGTAACGAAAAAGAGCGCGCAGCAGGGTTTCAACGGTTCGGTTTCCGGTGGATACGGCTACGGAAGAACATGGAAATCGGAAGCGGGAGTCAGCCTGAATTACGGGAAGCCGAAGTTCAGCGTTTATGCGAAATACGATCTTTCCACGCCGCGGAGAAAGGAAGCGAAATTCGTTACGCGTAACGTTCCGTTCGGGGGCGATACAACGAGGTACGACCAGGATGTCACGCTGATGATGGAACCGTTTTCGCAGCATGCAAGCGTCGGAGTTGATTTTTATCCGTCGGTGAAAACAACGTGGGGCGTGCGTGCGGACGGATTCCTTTTCGCGCAGGAAACGAACATCGAGACACGGAATACCGTGACGCAGATCGATTCGAACGACATCAATGTGCTGCACCAGTACAACCACCTGAAGGGGAATTTCAATAACGGCAGCGCAGGAATTTATTTCCGGCAGGATTTCGACACGAACGGCACTTCGCTGAGCGCAAACGCAGATTATGTGCTCTACAATAACCGTTCGCATGAGAACTACGACCTGTATTTTTCAGATGCCGGCGGAAACCCGCTGTCGTCGCAGTTCGAACGAGCGCTGAAATCAACGGACATCGGCATTTACGTCGGGCAGGTGGATTACACGCACCCGTTCGCAAAAAAATACCGCATCGAAACGGGCGTGAAGAGCAGCTATGTCGTCACGGCGAATGACCTGGCGTTCGGCAACCAGGATCCGTTCAGCGGCGAATGGACCAACGATACAGCGCGTTCAAATGATTTCACGTACCGGGAACTCATCAACGCAGCGTATGCCAGCTGTTCTGCGGATTACAGCAAATGGCAGCTGCAGCTCGGCCTGCGCGCCGAGCAAACCATTTCAGACGGCTATTCGCCGACCACGAAGGAAGATCATAAGCACGATTACATTCAGCTCTTCCCGACGTTATTCGTTACGCAGAAGATCAACGGCAGGCATTCGCTGCAGTATTCGTTCTCGCGGAGGATCAACCGCCCTGCGTATGACGAATTGAACCCGTTCATTTTTTACGTCGACCAATACACGTACCACGTCGGGAATCCGCTGCTGCAGCCGGAGATCGTGAACAGTCTCGACATCACGCACAATTATGCAGATATGCTTTTTACCAACGTAGGTGTGAGCCGGACGACCGCGGGAATTGCAGAAGTGGCACACCAGGTGGATTCAACAGGAATTCTCAACCAGTCGGCGCTGAACATGAACACCATCGACTATATCTACGGCAGCATGACGTATTCGCAGCAATTCACGAAATGGTGGATCAATGAATGCAATGTATCGCTCACCTACGCGCGTTTCCGGAGCAACCTGTATGGTGTGAACGTCGACAAAGGCAACACGGTTTTCAACGCGTCGCTGACGGAAACGTTTCTTCTGCCGGACAAATGGAAATTCGAAGTTTCGGGCTGGTACCAGTCGAAGATGCTGTACACGATCTTCATCATCGCGCCGAGCGGGGACGTGAGCGTGGGGCTTTCGAAAAATTTCCTGAAGAACAAGCTGCGTTTTTCGGTCAATGCAAGCGACCTTTTCTACACGCAGACGCAGCGCGTTTCCGTTGGCTATTCGGACCAGAACCTCGACGCATGGCACAAGTTCGATTCACGCGTGGTGTACATCCGCCTGCGGTATAATTTCAGCGAAGGAAGTGCGACGAAAAAATCACAGTTCA
>DASTSF010000411.1:0-3020 GCA_035760825.1 Bacteroidia bacterium | reverse complement strand
GTCCGCAGGGCATCGTGCACGGAACGACGATCACCGTGATGAACGCAGCGCGGAAAATTTCGAAGAGTGAAGAAGACCGCCGGGGGAAACTTTTCGTGTCTGCCGGGCTCGGCGGCATGAGCGGCGCACAGCCGAAAGCAGGAAAAATTTCCGGCCTCGTTTCCGTCATCGCGGAAATAAATCCGAAAGCGACGGAAACACGCCATTCGCAAAAATGGGTGGATGAAGTGCACACGGATCTCGGCGAACTGATCACGCGTATCAAAAAAGCGCAGTCGGCGAAGGAGGCCGTTTCACTCGCCTACCAGGGAAATGTCGTCGATCTGTGGGAACGCCTGGTGGAAGAGAACATGCGCGTCGACATCGGCACCGACCAGACCTCGCTGCACAATCCGTGGGCGGGCGGTTATTATCCCGCGGGAATTTCTTTCGAGGATTCGAAGAAAATGATGGCGGAGCAGCCGGAAAAATTCAAGGACGAAGTGCGCGCTTCGCTGAAACGTCATGCCGCTGCAGTGAACAAGCTCGCCGCAAACGGAATGTATTTCTTCGATTACGGCAACGCGTTTTTGCTCGAAGCTTCACGCGCGGGCGCCGACATCATGAACAGCGACGGGACGTTCAGGTATCCTTCCTACGTGCAGGACATCGTCGGACCGATGTGCTTCGATTATGGTTTCGGTCCGTTCCGCTGGGTGTGCACTTCGGCCGATCCCAAAGATCTTGCATACACCGACCAGCTGGCGCTCGGCGTGCTGGAAGACATGCACAAAAATTCTCCGCCGGAGATCCGCCAGCAGCTCAGCGACAACATCACGTGGATAAAAGACGCGATGAAAAATAATCTTGTCGTCGGCTCGCAGGCGAGGATACTTTACGCCGATTCCGAAGCGCGCATACGTATCGCTTCCGCCATGAACGCAGCTATCCGCGACAAAAAAATCTCCGCGCCTGTCGTGCTCGGCCGCGACCACCACGATGTTTCCGGAACAGATTCACCTTATCGTGAGACGTCGAATATTTACGACGGCTCTCAGTTCACCGCCGACATGGCCGTGCAGAATTTCGTCGGCGACGGGTTCCGCGGCGCGACGTGGATCTCGCTGCACAACGGCGGCGGCGTGGGCTGGGGCGAAGTGATCAACGGCGGCTTCGGCATGGTGCTCGACGGCAGCGATGATTCCGAAAGAAGGCTGAAGTCGATGCTGTTCTGGGATGTGAACAACGGCATCGCGCGGCGCAGCTGGGCGCGCAACAAGGAAGCGATGTTCGCCATCGAACGTGAAATGAAACGCACGCCGGGACTCGTGGTGACGATGCCGAACGTGGTGGATGATAAATTGTTCGAGGGGCTGGTGTGAGGGATGGGGCGCTTGTCAGCCTTCGGTACATCCTCCTGCGTCGGATACTCAGTCTGACAAGCGTAAAAGATTCAATGTAACGCACAGGAACAGAAAATCACGTACAACATGGCGTACCGAAGGATGACCCCAACTTTTCAACGTCAGACTGAGTAGTCGCGCGAAGTGCGACGTACCGAAGGATGACCGCAGCCTTGCAACATCAGAATAAAATTTCACACGCGGTTTTGCGTGAACGAACACCTGGCGCCATTTGCTGCACCTGCCGGTCTTTTTGTAGCTTGCACGATCCATATACCGTATGAATTCTATTTTTTTCCGCAGGTCCTTCACGATCCTTTTGTTCCTCTTCGTCAGCCTGGCTGCGCATGCAGAAAAGTGGATCCCGTTCGTCATCGATTCTTACGTCAGTGCACAGGCGCCCTGGTTTATTTCGGTTCGTCCTGATTCGGCCGGAACGGAAAGCTGGAGCTGCCGCGACGGGCAAAACCTGATGGTAATTATGCTCGTCAAATCCGGCGCAGAATCACCCGACGATATGGACGGGCTGAGCAACGAGTACAAGCGAATGATCAGCGACTATGTCAGTCGTCTTCACGGGCAGCTCACCGACAGCAGCACACTGGATTATAACGGAGTTATTGCGAAGAAAATACACGTGCAGTTCAAACCTCCCGGCAACGACACCGGCTACGTGGCCGACTGCATTTTCATAATTGGCAACAACCGGGTATACACGCTGCAATATCTGCAACCCGCTGCCCTGGCTTCCTCCAATCACGATGCGGACTATTTCCTCAATTCCATCAAAACAGACAAATACTTCACGCACGACCACCAGTTCAAAAGAGAAGATCGTTCCTCTGCCCTCGAACGGGGGTTCGTCGTCGGGCAGGTCATCGGGTATCTTCTTATTCTTGCTGCCCTGCTCTATTTTCTCAGGAAGTTGCTTCAACGGCAGAACAGGCTGCGGTAGCGATACGGGCACATCTCCTGCTCCATTCACGCGGAATTGTTTTTTCAGCACAAAACGCTTGCGGCGATCACAGGAATTGACGGCGTAATCAATTCGCAAAAGCATCCATGTCCACAACCCGTTTCTGTTTTCGCTGAATTTGCCTCACCACCAAACTCACACTTACGCACAACAACAGTCCGCACAGTTTTTCAAACCCGCTTTTTCAGCTCAGCATTTTTTTCATCTCCTCGAACTGCTCCTTCGAAATTTCTCCCGAAGCGAAACGGCGTTTGAGGATCTGGAGGGGCGTTTCGTGCGAAAACACCCGGTTGTGGTTCCCGCTGAATGCAAGAAAAAGAGCAACAATGAATGCCACGCTCAGAATAATGGCAAACCATCCTAACATGTGCATTCCATATCCATAATATCCCATGACCTGGTCCTCCTTATTAATGATTTGGTTTAGTCGTATCCGGCGCGGGCGTACATACATTATGCAAAAACTTTTCCGGGTTCATACGGAATGTTTCCTTGCAGTTATAAGTATCGAAATAGTATGTCTTCTTATCGTATTCGTATGTTTCCGGTTTATCCACTTTCATCCCGCACACGAGGCAGCTAAGATTATCCCCGCCTATTCTCGGCAGGGTAATCATCCGGAATGAAAAAAGGAACATCAGCAGGACACCTGCAATGATCTG
>DASTSF010000410.1:0-6997 GCA_035760825.1 Bacteroidia bacterium | reverse complement strand
ATCTGGCCTTACCACGTCAGCGATCTCCAGTGGTGGCAGAATGCCGCAGCCATGCAGTACCAGGTATTTTCCATTCCCAGCAATTTCCTGATCGACGGGAACGGCGTTATCGTTGCCAAGAACCTTCGCGGGGAACAGCTTGAAAAAGCGCTCCGCACGCTGGAAGTGAATAAAAAACATTCCAAAAAAAGAAAGCCGAAAAAAGGCAAATCCGGCGATTCTCCTTTCGGCTTTATCGATACACGCCGGCGCAATAACGTCCTCTTTACCGCCTGAGCCTTTTTTACGGTATTTTCTGACGTATTTCCCTGCGAAAAGCGTTTCGCTGCCATTCTGGCGCATTATCTTTGCTGGCCTGGATTTTGAACCAGGCAGAATGCCTTTCCATGAATTTATTCAACCGGATTTTTATGACTGAAAATAAAGACAAGAAGCCCGTCAATACGGAGCAGCCGGAAACCGACGAACAGCAACACGAACTGCCCGGGGAACCGGAGAATGAATCCGCGAAAAAAATTGCGGAGCTGGAAGAACAGGTGAGCACGCTGAATGATAAATACCTCCGCCTGTATTCGGAGTTCGACAATTTCCGGAAACGCACGGCAAAGGAACGCGTGGAAATTCTTTCGATGGCCGGTGCAGACATGATCAAAAGCCTCCTTCCTGTCATCGACGATTTCGAACGTGCGCTGCGCAACAACGAAAAAGCGACGGATGTCGCAGCTGTGAACGAGGGCGTGAATCTTATCGCGCAGAAATTCCGCAGCATCCTCGCTTCGAAAGGGCTAGAACCCTTGGAATCGCTCGGGAAACCCTTCGATGTCGATATGCATGAAGCCATTACGAATATTCCCGCTCCTTCGGAAGAGCTGAAAGGAAAAGTCGTGGATGAAGTGGAAAAAGGATACATGCTCAACGGGAAAGTGATCCGTTTTGCGAAAGTTGTGGTCGGAAGCTAAAGTTCCGGGGTCAATGTTTGACAAACAACCAACAAGGATTTAAAGTGACTTCCATTAAACGCTTCGCGGAAATTGAAAGCCGGCGGTTGGCTCCCGGGCTTGACAGGGAGGTTTTGAGAAAAACGCGGGAAGGGAATTTTTCCGGGGACTTCAGATTAAAGGTCCGGGAATACACCAGGCAGGAAGAAGTTGAATCTCATTTCGCTAAAGCGGAAGTAATTTCAAAAAAACCGTCAGACTTAATGAGCTACCTTTCCCGGCCCGGCCTTAAAGGCGCCAGGTTCAGGGACCGTACATAACGAACAAAACGTTGAACATTAAACGTTGAACATTTCAGAGAAAGCATGTCCAAGCGAGATTATTACGAAATATTAGGCGTCGGCAAAAGCGCTTCTCCCGAGGAGATCAAGAAAGCGTACCGGCAGATGGCGATCAAATTCCATCCTGATAAAAATCCGGGCAACAAAGAAGCGGAAGAAAAATTCAAGGAAGCAGCCGAAGCCTACGAAGTGCTGAGTGATGCCGACAAACGCGCGAAGTATGATCGCTTCGGTCATGCCGGCGTGGGAAGCAGCGCGGCCGGCGGCAGCGGGGGCTTCAGCAGCATGGAAGATATTTTCTCCCAGTTCGGCGATATTTTCGGCGGTGCGTTCAGTGGCGGCGGTTTTGGCGGGTTCGGCGGCGGCGGACGACGTGTCAACCGCGGCACCAACCTGCGCATCAAAGTGAAGCTGACGCTGGAAGAGATCGCCAACGGTGTCGAGAAAAAGATCAAAGTTCCCAAATACGTTTCCTGCGACAAATGCCACGGTTCCGGCGCAGCCGGCGGTGGCGGAGCGAGCACCTGCTCCACGTGCAAAGGCCAGGGCCAGGTGATGCAGGTGGTGAATACGCCGTTCGGCCGCATGCAGTCGGCCGCAACGTGCCCCACGTGCAACGGCACGGGCAGCGTCATTACCGACAAATGCAAGCATTGTCATGGCGACGGCGTCGTGCGCGGTGAGGAAAATATTTCAGTGAAAATTCCCGCCGGTGTGCACGACGGCATCCAGCTCAGCGTAAGCGGGAAAGGAAATGCAGGTCCGCGAGGCGGCGTTCCCGGCGATCTTATCGTGGTGATCGAGGAAATTCCGCACGAGCATTTCATGCGCGACGGAAACAATTTATTCTACGAGCACCACATCAGCATTCCCGACGCGGCCATGGGTACGAACATTGAAATTCCCACGCTCGAAGGAAAAGCACGCGTGAAAGTGGAGCACGGAACGCAGTCCGGGAAAATTCTCCGCCTCAAGGGAAAAGGTCTTCCCGATCTCAACGGCTATCACCGCGGCGACCTGCTTGTCAACCTGCAGGTGTGGACGCCCACGCATCTTTCCGCGGAAGAAAAAAAGCTGCTCGAAAAGCTGAAGGATTCGCAGAACTTCAAACCGAATCCCGGCAAGAAAGAAAAGAATTTCTTTGACCGCATGCGGGAATATTTCTCGTGAAACACCGCGGTTCCTGCTTCCGGGACTTCACGGAATAAGCCGGGAGTTTTACTTCAGTATCCGCAGGTATTCCACCCACGGACCCGTTTCTTCCCTGTACTGTTTCGCCATCACGCGCGCGATCTGCGCGATGTGATTGAGATCGTGCGCCACCCATGTTGCGAGCAGCTGGCGCAGCGTCACGGTGCCGAAAGAAGGATGCGTACCCGTTTTCGCGAGGTCTTTTTCCGTCAGATTTTTCGAACGGAGGATGGAAATGTTTTTCGCACGGACGGCTTTGAATTCCTCCAGCAGCATGTGCATGGTTTTTCCTTTGCTTTCTTCGAATTGCGCAAAACGGTCGAAACGCGGGAATGTCTTGTCTTCTTTATCTGAAAGGATGATCTCCATCCGCGTCACCCAGTCGGTGGTTTCCCCGTGGATGAGATGCCCCACCACGTCGTAGGGACTCCATGTTCCGGGTCCTTCGCCGGAAGAAATCCATTCCCCGGAAATTCCGTCGAGCATCCCGGCAATAACGGCGGGCGTGCGTTCGAGCACTTCAATGGCTTTCGCAGTATCGTACATCATAAAATGAAATTAACAACGTTGAATGATTGAACGATCAAGTTGCGGAATTTTAACATCACATGCCCCCTTCCGCGCCGATTATTTTCTTCTTTTGCCGGCGTTCATTTGCCGGTTAACATTTAACTTCGCCACTCATGGGAATTCTTCTTTCGGCAAAGAACATCGTCAAAAAATTCGCAGGTCATACTGCCCTCGATGACGTCAGCATCGACGTGCCGGAAGGAACCATTTTCGGGCTGCTCGGTCCCAACGGCGCAGGAAAAACAACGCTCATCCGCATCATCAACCAGATCACGGGTCCCGACAGCGGACGCGTGCTTTTCGAAGAGCGCCTGCTGGAAGATGCGCACATCGCACAGATCGGTTATCTTCCCGAGGAGCGCGGACTTTACCCGAAAATGGAAGTGGGCGAACAGGCCATGTACCTCGCACGCCTGCGCGGACTTTCCAAACGCGAAGCGAAAAAACGCATCGACGAATGGTTCGATCGTTTCGGGATGCATTCCTGGTGGAAAAAGAAAGTGGAGGAATTATCGAAAGGAATGCAGCAGAAGGTGCAGTTCATCGTTACCGTTCTTCACGAACCCCGCCTGCTCATTCTCGACGAACCCTTCAGCGGGTTTGACCCGATCAATGCGCAGCTGATAAAAGACGAGATACTCCGCCTGAAAGCGAACGGCGCCACCATCCTTCTTTCCACGCACAACATGGGTTCCGTGGAAGAGCTGTGCGACGAGATCGCGCTGATCAATCTCTCGAAAAAGATCCTGGACGGGAATGTGAAGGAAATACGCCGCGCGTACGGCTCACGCACGTATGACATCCAGTTCCGCGGCAACATGATGGGATTCACCAACGCCATGTGGACCGGCGCGGAGCTGATCGAAAAGCACGAAGACAAGGAAGGTCTGCACAAGGCACGGATAAAGCTCAATGGAAACACCTCGCCGAACACGATCCTGGAAAATGTGCTGCGTACGGCCGAGATCCATTCTTTCAATGAAGTTCTCCCGACGATGAACGATATTTTCATCATGAAGGTGAAGGAGAATTCCGGTGAAAGCATCGGGCAAACTGTTTTGGGAACGAAAAGCAATTACACCGAATAGCCGCCATGGGAAAGATCGGCATCATCATACGGCGCGAATATTTTACGCGCATCCGGAACAGGACGTTCATCGTCATGTGCTTTCTCGCGCCGCTGTTTTTCGCCGGGCTTGTCATCGTGCCACCCCTGCTGGCCGGGAAACCCGGCGCGCCGCGGAAAATAGTCGTCGTCGACGCATCCGGCATTCCTGATTCGCTGAGCTATGCATTTATTTTCAAAGACACGCTGAACCTGCGCTTCGATTACAGCTACGTTTACAAGGGACTGACCAACGTGGAATCGGCGTTCAAGGATTCCGACCAGGTTTCCATCCTTTACATCCCGGAAAATTTCATGGGCGGCGGCGATACAACGCAGAACCACAGCATCGGGCTTTCCGTCATTCTCAAATCCACGCGCGAACCGGGCTTCAATACGCTCAATCTTCTGCAGAGCGTTCTTTCCGCGGAAGTGCAGCGCGACATGATGAAACGCAATGGCATTTCACAGCGCGTCATGGACCTTACGCTGAAAAAAGTCGCTGTCGATAATGAAGTGAAAGGACACATCGGCATTTCGGAGATCAAAGCGGTCACGGGGCTTATTTTCGGAATGGTCATTTACGTGTACATTTTACTTTTCGGCGTACTGGTGATGAAAGGCGTGGTGGAAGAAAAAACAACGCGCATCGTGGAAGTGATCGTTTCCTCCGTGAAACCGTTCCAGCTCATGCTCGGAAAGATCATCGGCGTGGCGCTGGTGGGCCTCACGCAGTTCACGGCGTGGATCGTGCTTTCGTTCGCGATCATCATTCCCGTCATCAATCACATCAACGAATACAAAACGGATATCTCGCAGCACACGCAGGCAAACATGACGACGGGTGTGGCTATACAGTCCGGACCGAGGCTGATGAATTTCGACATCACCGAAGAAACGCAGAAGACGGTCGAAACGATCATGTCGATACCCTGGGGAAATCTTATTCCCGCTTTCCTCTTCTATTTTATTTTCGGTTACCTCATGTACGCCGCCATTTTTGCGGCCATCGGTTCCGGCGCGGACAAGAACGCAGACACAAGCCAGTTCTCCGCCCCCGTCACGATCCCGCTCATCATCTCCATCGCTTCATCCGCTTCCGTGCTGAATGATCCCGACGGTCCCATTGCGAAATGGCTTTCCATGATTCCTTTTACATCCCCCGTTGTCATGCTTATGCGTATTCCTTTTGGAGGCGTGATGGTGTGGGAGCTGCTGCTTTCCGTCGCCATTCTCATTGTCTCGTTCCTGCTCATGACATGGCTCGCCGGGAAAATCTACCGCGTGGGCATTCTCATGTACGGGAAAAAGATCACGTGGAAAGAGCTCGGCAAATGGCTTTTCTACAAACCCTGAAACATACGGAACGATGAACGGAATCAAAGCGCTTTTCTGTGTGCTCGCTGCTGTCGCCATTTCTTCCTGCGGAAGCGACACATCTTCTTCTTCACAGCAAAGCCCCGTTGCCGGCACGGATGCGGGGAATACGAAAGACACCGCTGTTATTCCGGACACCGTGCAGGTAACGGAAATTCCGAAGTTCGATTCTGTTGTCGATGTCGGGTTTACCTTCCTCTTCACACGCGCCTATTGCGGTGGCGCTGCTCCCCCGAAAGAAGTTCTCGACAAGCTGAACACGCCGCAGGCGCTTTCACTGTCGACGCTTATCCTGGAAAATAAAAAGACAGGCAATAAGATCGAAGTGACCACCGATGCGAACGGGAAAACAGAAATGAATATTCCCGCCGGACGCTACATCCTTCGTTTCAGCGATAAAATAAATCCTGCCCTTCCGACCGGCTTCAACCCCAAGTGCGAAACATGGCTGAAAATGAAAGTGACGGAAATGAATATCGTGCCTTCCGGTCATGTCGACAAAACCGTGTCGATCACTTTCGAATGCGATCCCTGTGATGCGTCCGCCAAAATGCGTCCCTGATCTATGGGTAAACGTATTGCCGTAATCGATCTCGGAACGAACACGTTCAATCTTCTCGTAGCTGAAATTACGGGACCACACAGCTTCATTTCTGTTTACAATGAAAAGCTTCCCGTGAAGCTCGGCGAAGGCGGCATAAACCGCGGCTTCATTGCGGAAAAAGCGTTCCACCGCGGCGTGCAGGCGATGGAAAATTATGCGGCCACCGTGCGCGACTGGAAAGCAGATGAAGTAATGGCTTTCGCGACGTCAGCCGTACGCAGCGCGTCGAACGGAAAAGAATTTGTGCAGACGGTGAAAGAAAAGACCGGGATCAGCATCACCATCATCAGCGGCGAAGAGGAAGCGGAACTCATCTGCACCGGCGTTCGTCATGCCGTGAAGCTTTCGGAAGAACCTTCACTTATCATCGATATCGGCGGCGGCAGCACGGAGTTCATCATCGCCTCCCGCGATAAGGTCTTCTGGAAGCAAAGCTTCGAGATCGGCGCTTCACGTCTTCTGCAGAAATTCGAGCCGTCCGATCCCATTACCGAAAAAGAAACGGCGATCGTTTCCGCTTACCTCGTGGATGTCCTTGCGCCGCTCTGGGCGGCCGTGCAGCAATACAACGTGCACGAGCTCGTCGGCGCTTCCGGTTCGTTTGAATCGCTGGCGGAAATGGTCACCCTGCAGTTCCACAAAATTCCGTTCGACGAAAAAGAAACGGAGTTCGAGTTCGATCTTGATGAATGCGCGGTCGTCCACCGGCAGATCATGACCTCCACGCGCGCGCAGCGGTTGAAAATGGAAGGCCTGATCAGCATGCGTGTCGATCTTATTGTCGTTTCCGCATTGCTCGTCGAGCTTATTATCCGCCGTCTCGGCATCACGCGCATGCGCCTGTCGACTTATGCGCTGAAGGAAGGCGTGA
>DASTSF010000409.1:0-3032 GCA_035760825.1 Bacteroidia bacterium | reverse complement strand
GCGCTGCGTGGTAATCGAGTCGTCGCCGAAAGCCGCTTTGAAATCATCGTGATAGGAGGGAACGGCGCTCAGTTTGAGGATCACGTTGCTCATCGTCTCTCCCATTTCCACGGGATTCTGTATCGGCGCCGGCGGCTGGTTTTCGATGTGATTGATGCCGCCGTCCCACATGAACGATTGATTCCACGCAAGATTGACGAGCACAGGCGCATTCCGTCTTCCGAACTGTCCGCCGATTCCATGGCTCAGCGCATGGTTCGCATTGGCAAAAGATGCAGGCGCCTGGTGACAGAATCCGCAGGAAATGGTATTGTCGGCGGAAAGGCGCGGATCGTAAAACAGTTTTCTGCCGAGCGTGAAACCGGCGAGCGTAACCTCGTTGCCCGCGAACGTGTAAACAGGTTGCGGAAAACCATCGGGAATGTAGAATTTCACCTGTTCGGATGTCGTTTCGGGCAGCACCTTCGGATCGACACGACAACCATTGAAAAATGTCCCGGCGAGCAGGATCGCTCCGCCCATGCAGGCGAAAATCAGTTTTTTCCGGGTGCGGTTGGTCATCAGTTGGTGATTCCGGTTACGGTGAACATATCGGCGTAATTGTGCGCGATGGTGAGCGCATTATTCCCGGGCGAGGCAACCGAATTGGTGGTGCTGAAATCGATAACGCTGGGCGAACGGAACCATTCCAGCATATTGCTGCTGATATGCACGACAGGAATAACGCTGGTGGTGACGTTGGCTGTCTGTGAACCAAATGAAGAAGTAACCCACTGCTGCGTTGCGTTCGCACCGCCGTACCCGCCGATGTGGAACGTAAGGCTGTGCGCCGCAGCTGTGGAAGAAGGCGATTTCCCTTCGAACTTGGCCATGATATACCCGGTGTTCCAGGTCCAGAACATGTCGTTGGCAGGATCCAGCGCCCCGGTTTGCGCCCCGGAAACGTTCCGCGTGCTGTCCACGCCGATCATGAAATGGATGGATGTGTAATTGCCGGCAGGAATGCCGCTGATGGAAACGTTCAGCGAGTTCGGATCGGCGGCGTTGACCAGGTGGTAGCTTTCCGGTTCCGACCACGTATTGTTGTTCGCGTCGGTGAAAGAGACGTTGCTGATGTAATATTTGTAGGTCGTGACGTTGAACGAATCACCGTTCGCATTCACGTAATTGTAGGTCGCGCTGTTCAGCGTGAGCGGAACCGTGTCCGCGACATTCGAGAACGAAAGGATGATGCCTGTGGCCGGTGTCACAGGTTCCGTCTGATCCGTATCTTTCCGGCATCCCGCGGCAAAGAAAATCAGCGAAGCGGCAAGGAGGGCGGGAAATGATTTTTTTATTCCGGGAATAAACATTTTTAAAGTTATGTTATTTGAAGAAAAAAAAGAAATGATTAATATCACTTTCAGATGGAGCGTACTTTGCTGATGCTGCACGGCGCCATCGGTGCGTCGGATCAGCTGGAAAGACTTTCCGGTGAATTTTCCGGCGCGTATGGTGAGGTTTTATTTTTCGATTTTCCCGGTCATGGCTGTAAAGCTGCGGAAGATGCGGAGTTCAGCATACCGTATTTTGCGAATGCGCTTCTTGCGTGGATGGAAGAGAAGAATGTTGTGCAGCCGGATGTTTTCGGGTACAGCATGGGCGGCTACGTGGCGCTGTACATCGCTTCGCATTTCCCGGGAAAGCTGGGGAAGATAGTCACACTCGGAACGAAATTCTCGTGGAGCGGGGAAACGGCGCTGAAAGAAGTGAAGATGCTCGACCCGGAAAAAATAAAGGAGAAAGTGCCGGCATTCGCCGCTGCGCTTGAAAAACGTCATTCGCCGGGCGACTGGAAAACCGTATTGAGCAAAACCACGGGCATGATGCTGGAACTCGGAAGAGACCCTGCGCTGAAAAAACAGGATTTCCTGCGCATCGCCACGCCGGTTTTACTGACCGTCGGCGGGAAAGACACGATGGTCGGCCGGGAGGAAACGGAAGAGGTGCACCGCCTCGTTGCAGGTTCGCAGCTGCATGTTTTCCGGGATACGCCGCACCCCGTGGAAATGATCGATGCGGCCCTTGTTTCCCGCGAGGCGCTGAACTTTTTCCGGTAAGCGGGCCACAGGCAACTTTCCTGCATCTTTTCGCATCTTTACCACAATAGAAAGCTACCCGACTTGAGTACCGAAGAAGACATTCTTGACGGATGTATTTCCGGTAAGCGCGAGTCCCAGGAACTCCTTTACAAAAAGTTCTCGGGAAAAATGTTCGCCGTTTGCCTGCGATATTGCCGCGACCACGAAGAGGCGCAGGATGTGCTGCAGGACGGTTTCGTGCGGGTGTTCGGGAACATAAGCGCTTTCCGCCGCGACGGATCGCTCGAAGGATGGATCCGCCGGATCATGGTGAATACGGCGCTCATGCACCTGCGGGCCAAAAAGCGTGAACCGGATTTTTCGGACATAGACAACATTGCCATGCGTTACCACCCGGAAAGTTATTTCGATACGGCTGCGCAGGTGAATGCACAGGAGCTGATGCGTATGCTCGAAGCCCTGCCGGACGGTTACCGGACCGTTTTCAATCTTTTTGCGATCGAAGGCTATTCGCACAAAGAGATCGGCGAGATGCTCGGCATCACGGAAGGCACATCAAAAAGTCAACTCTCGAAAGCGCGCGGGTTCCTGCAGGAAATGCTGCAGAAAGTCATGCGGGTCTCGATAAAGGAAAACACACAACGATGAAAGAACAGCTGGACGATAACGGGCTGGACAAATTGTTCCGCGACAAGACGGGAAGCGGGGAAGTCGCTCCTCCTGCGAAAGCGTGGGACAATATCCGCCGGCAGCTCGACCGTAAGCCACGCCGCAAAGCAGGCTGGTGGTGGACGGCGGCATTCCTTCTTTTTGCCGGGGCTTTTTCTGCATGGTTCTTCGGGCGGAACGATATTTCGTTCGACGACCGGAAAATGACGGCAGGCGATTCGGATTACCACAAGCCGGTGCTGTCCAAAAAGGATGTTCAGCCGGTGAGCAGCACGAACGATT
>DASTSF010000408.1:0-10811 GCA_035760825.1 Bacteroidia bacterium | reverse complement strand
TGAACAGAACTGCAGGAGCTGCCCGTACAATGCCGTCTGCCGCCGCGTTTAAACGGAAACGATGATCCCGGTCACCAGCACGTCATCGACCTGCTCCACGGAACCTTTCCACGACATGAATTCCTTTTCCAGCTTTTCTTTCTGCTCCTGCGCGCCGAGATGAGCAATTGATCAGAGCAGGAATGTCTTTCCCCTCGTGGCGTACGCCTGCATTTCCCGGCTGCGGTCGCCGGAGCTGTGTGCAAGCCGCATCGCAGCATCCGCGTTCTTCAGGCTGGCTTCGCCGCCGGAATACATGAAAATCTTCGACAACGTCATCAGGCGGTCGATCCGCACGGAATCGGGAGCCTCCTGTTTCAGCAGGCGCTCAAGACTATCCACTTCGTCCAGTGCAGAAAGTACGAGCGTGGAAAACAGGAACAGGATCAGCGAAGCAAAACGCAGGCAAATGGGTTTTTTCACGACCAAAAACAGAACATTTACCGCTGGAGCTGAATTAAATCCACGTGGTGAAATAATACCTTTGAGCCATGGGATACAGCAGCCTGCGTGATTGCATCGGTGACCTGGAACGCAACGGTCATCTTGTGCGCGTCAAAGAAATGATCGATCCCGACCTGGAGATGGCCGCCGTTCATCTCCGCGTGCACGAAGCCGGCGGTCCTGCCCTTCTCTTCGAAAATGTAAAAGGCTGTGCATTTCCCGCCGCATCGAATCTTTTCGGCACGAAAGAACGTTCGCGTTTTATTTTCCGCGATGCGATCGAAAATGTAAAAGCGCTCATCCGGCTGAAATCCGATCCTTCGGAAGCCTTGCGTCACCCGTTCCGTAACTGGAAAACAGGATGGGCGGCACTTAAATCGTTCCCAAAAAAAACCAGCGCGCTTGCCGTTCTTGAAAATGAGATCCGGCTGCACGACCTGCCGCAGATCAGGCACTGGCCGGATGACGGAGGTGCGTTCGTCACGCTGCCCGCTGTTTATACGGAAGATCCCGAATTTCCCGGCGTGATGCATTCCAATCTCGGCATGTACCGCATCCAGCTGAACGGAAATGAATACGTACGCGACCGGGAAGCCGGTCTTCATTACCAGCTGCACCGGGGAATAGGTGTGCACCAGTCGAAATGGAACGCGAAAGGTCTGCCGATGAAGGTGAGCGTTTTTGTCGGCGGACCACCTTCGCTTACTTTCAGCGCGGTGATGCCGTTGCCGGAAGGTATTTCTGAAATGACGTTCGCCGGTGTGCTCGGCAACCGGAAGATCCGTTATGGTTATCGCGACGGTTTTTGCATTTCAGGCGATGCGGATTTCGTGATCACGGGAGAAGTTCATCCCGGTGAAAACAAACCGGAAGGACCTTTCGGCGATCACTTCGGGTACTACAGCCTCACCCATCCGTTCCCCGTGATGCGCATTCACAAAGTGTGGCACCGCAAAAATGCGATATGGCCTTTCACGGTCGTCGGACGTCCGCCGCAGGAAGACACGAGCTTCGGCTGGCTGGTGCATGAGCTCGCGGGGAAAGGAATACAGGACGAGATCCCTGGACTGAAGCAGGTTCATGCCGTGGATGCGGCCGGCGTTCACCCGCTGCTGCTGGCCACGGGAGGAGAACGTTACACGCCTTACCTGAAGGAAAAACGTCCGTCGGAGCTGCTCACCATCGCCAGTCACATTCTCGGAACAGGGCAGCTTTCGCTGGCAAAATATCTTTTCATCGCGGAAGAAACAGGCGAAAAAAATCCGGACGCGGAAAACATACCTGTTTTTTTCCAGCACGTACTCGAACGCATCGATCTTTCACGCGACGTGCATTTTCATACCAACACGAGCATCGACACGCTCGATTACAGCGGGGACGGACTGAACACCGGGTCGAAAGTGGTATTTGCCGCATGCGGAGAAAAAAAGCGCACGCTTTCGTCACACCTGCTTACGGAGCTTCCCGGTGATTTCCATTCCGCACGCCTCGTTTTTCCCGGCGTCACGGCGATCAGCGGTCCTCGCTTTTCTTCCGCTGAAAAAGCCAAACAGGAGATCGCGCAGCTGTGCGGATTCCTCGCAGAAAGAAAACCGCAGACGGAAGGATTGATGATCATCGTGGTGTGCGACGACAGCCAGTTCACGGCACACGATACCGCCAGCTGGCTGTGGGTGACGTTCACAAAGAGCAACCCGGCCCGCGACATTTATGGTGTTAACGATTTTTATGAAAACAAGCATTGGGGTTGCCGCGGCCCGCTTATCATCGATGCGCGCACAAAAACACATCATGCGCCGCCGCTTGAAAAAGATCCCACAATAGAGACGCGGATTGATCGTTTCTTTGTAGCAGGCGGATCGCTTCACGGCATCGCGTGAATCTTTTCCGTAATTTGTAGTTATACCTAAAACGCTCCTTTACATGCGCAGACGTCTTCCCGGCTTATTCTTTATTTTTTTCGCTTTTCCCGCTTTCGCGCAGCATGCGCCGCTCGAGCCGAAAGGCCCGATGCCGGCTTATTTCCAATGTCCCGTTTACCAGCAGGTCGACAAGGATATCGCCCGGCGCCAGGCACAGGGCGACGTTGTTTCCGACCAGGAAAAAGATTTCATGTACGAATCGTCGTACTTCATGCAGCAGCGCATGTTTTCCGGTTACGTGCTGTATAATGATTCGATCAGCGATTACATCAGCAGCGTAGGTGCGGAAGTGCTGAAGGACGATACGGCGACGCTGCACAAGCTTCATTTTTACGCTTACAAAGATGCCGATCCGAATGCGTACACTTCTTCCACCGGCACCGTGCTCATCACGCTCGGGCTCCTGGCGCAGCTCGAGAACGAGGCGCAGCTCGCGTTCATTCTTTGTCACGAGATCACGCACTTCCGGCAGCAGCACATGCTGAAAGGTTACCTCAACCGCGAAGAGCTCAAGAACCAGAAAGGAAAAACGCCGATGTACCTGCTGCAGTCGTCGTACTATTCCTACAACCAGGAGCAGGAGCTGGAAGCGGACCGCCTCGGGTTCGAGCTTTTCATGAAATCCGGCTACGCCAAAAAAGAAGCGCTGCGCTCATTCGACGTGCTCGAGTACGCCGATCTTCCGTTCGACGACGTGCCGTTCGACACGATGTTCTTCAACAAAGATTACATGAAGATCCCCCCGGGATATTTCATGAAGGAAGTCGACCCGATCTACACCGACGACAACTACGACGATCTCGGGAGCACGCACCCGAACGTGCGCAAGCGCAGGATGGCGCTGATGACCACGCTCGATACGGTGCAGAACAAAGACGGAAGTCTTTTTATGGTTTCGAAAGATAATTTCCTTGCCAGCCGCGAGAATGCACGCTACGAGATCTGCCGTCTTTACCTGCAGGACAGGAATTACCCGGCGGCGGTTTACTGCTCGTACATGATGCTGCAGCGTCATCCCGGCGATTCGTACCTCGAGAAGATCGTCGGCGAATCGCTGTACGAGATCGCCGCTTATTACCAGTCGGGAAAGAAAACAGGTTTCATGATCTATGATTTCTGGGGATTTTTCGGAACGTACGGCGGAAAATACGATGCGCTGAACCGTTCGGGTTATTACCATCTTCCCGATTTCAAAGACAACCCGGGTCAGCAGGAACAGATCTTCCATCTCTTCCACGAGATCGAGCCGGACGAGATGACCGTTCTCGCGCTTTCGTATAACTGGACGCTGCACAAGAAAAATCCGTCCGATTCATTGCTGAGCACGCTTTGCGACAGTCTTTTTTCCATGCTGGTGAACAACCAGAATCTTCACCTCAGCTATTTCTCAACCGTGACGCCCGATGAAGCGAAGGCACAGCTGCAGAAAGATTCACTTTCACGGGTGCAGGAAACCGGTGAGACCGGCGATTCCAAGTTCTCGCGCCTCGATAAATTCAAGCTGAATTCCGGCAAGGAGCGTTTCACCAAGTTCGCTTTTGTCGAAATGCTGAAGGATACCGAATTTGTTTCGCGCTTCAAATATTACACCGACAACCGGAGAAGCCTCGTCTACACACCGGATTATTCCACGTACGATTTCCGCACGAAAAAAGAACGGAAAGCCGATGAGAAAGAAGAAAAGAACTATGGTTTCGGCATCACGAAGATCATCGTCGCCGGGCCCGATTATGAATATTACAAGCAGAAGAACCGCAACGACGATCCCGACATGGATTACCGGATGAGCGAGGACGGCCAGACGCGCATGACGGGCGTGATAAAAGCGCAGGCGTCAGCCGCCGGTGTGAATGCGATCATCCTCAACCCGATGACGATGGACAGCACTGCAGGGGATTCGCTTTCCGATCTCGCTGTCCTGAATGAATGGTTCTATGAAAAGCTGCAGCATGGAAATCACAGCTGGGCGTGGACGGTAAATGACCAGTCCCGCGCGGATTCCATTGCAAAAAAATACGGCACGCGTTACGTGATGTTCACCAGCGTGGAAGCCGATTATTACAGGAAGATCCAGCATCCCGTATTATTCGCCATGTCCTGCGCGTTCGTCGTGCCTGCCGTGCGGGCGTTCATTCCGCGCGAGAAATTTTTCCTCGACGCCGCCATACTCGACCTCAAAACGGGCGAAGTCATCAACGTGAAGCACCAGCTCCTGCGCAAAGGGAAAGAAGGCAACCGCACAACGGAATTCTACCGCGACCTGTTCAGCAAGATGGTCAAGCCGAAGCGGGAAAAACCTGCGAATACGCATGGACGGGGCGGAAAACCTGTGGATGAGGATGAGCGGGGAATGTGACTTGAGAGGATGAGCAGAAGACCCTGTGATGGAACTAAAAAACAAAAAGGGAGACGTTCGTTCTCCCTTTCTTTTTTACCGGAAAAAATATCAGATCAGGAACCCGATGCCGAAGAACACCGAGAAGAACTCTTTGTACGCGATGCGCTGCGCGAAAAAGTTTTTGTAGCCGCCGTTGTTCTTGTCGATCGTGTAGATCGGTCCGCCGAAACGTACTCCCGTATTTCCGACGAAATGATTCCAGAACACCATCTGCGTTCCGAATGCAACATGCGCCAGGATCTGGTTGGATGAGACGGGAACATTTTCGGGAGTTCCTCCAAGAATATCTTTGTTGTCGCTTCCCGCTTTGTACGTGTTTGACGCATAGCTCATGCTCACGTCCCAGAATTTCCCGATCGGCGCAAGTCCGCCGCGGCCTGCACGGAAATTCCTGACGACAAGCCCGTACTGCGTTCCGTTCACGCGATCGTTCTTTCCCATGTTAGACTGGAACGCCTGGTTTCCGCCAAGCGACCACATGTTGTAAAAAACACCTACCTGCGTCCGGCGCGCGACGATGACGTTCAGGTTCCCGCCGTACTGGAAGTTGTATTTCGTATAAAAATCTTTCACCGACGTAAAGAAAGGCGAATATGCGCCTTCACCCGCGAGGATGATGCGGTGACCGATATACCCGCCGTGAGGGCCTGCATTTGCAAAATGAAATGCGAGAACCGATGCAAAAATCAGAGCTGCCTTCTTCATGTTATTTCTTCTTTTTCTTCGGTTCGGTGATCTGGTGGAAAAGATCGAACACATGCAGGCGCAGGCGCGATTTGTTCTCGTGCTGGTTCGACATCTGCGTCTTCTGCACGAAAACAGGATAGCCTGTGTTCACGTCGTAAATGATCGCGATGTAATAAACATCTTCGTGCGGCGTAAGCATTCGGTACGCGATATGCGGAGCCAGCGGTGTTACCAGGAAGCTCAGTGCGCGCCAGAGATTGCCGCGGCGTTTCCCTTTGTAAGTGATGTACGCCGACCACATGAAGTACGGCGTGCCGTATTTCTGCGCGAGCGCCTTCATTTTTTCCTGTGAATACGGAAGCACCTGGTGATCGGTGTAGTTGTCGCGCTGCGCGAACCACTGGCTGGCGACGCTGAGATCATTGAAGCGGTCCACGCTGCTGGTATCAAGCCCGCTTTCATCGAGCAGCGTAAGATCGAGGTTGAACATCTTCGCGTCCTTTTTCATTTCATCGACGAGCAGCGAATGGCCGTCGAGCGAGTTACGGACATCCACTTCCTGGTCGCCGTCATCGCCGTGATCGATGTACGCAATGTAAACGGGATTCACCGCCACAAGCTTGGTGATTCCCTGCGGCCCCGACAGGTCGCTTTCAATTTCGCCTTTCGACTTGTCCTGCGCGCGCGTCGACTGCATGTACCAGAGAGAATCCTGCAGGTGCACGCTGTCCGCCCAAACCGTCGCTTCCTTGAACTGCGCCACGAAAGCGGAATCCTTCAGATCATCGATGAAGGCAAACTGCCAGTAGTGGTACGTATCGATGGAATCTTTGCTCATGTGATCCAGCGCCAGCTGGTAACGTTCCGCGGGTGTCGCGATCTTCGAATGGTTGACGATGGCCGTGTCTTTCAGTATGCGGTTGCCGAAGTGGACGAATTCCGTGTCGTTCTTTTCGAATTCGCCGATACGCACTTTGTTTTTCAGTGTCAGCTCGCGGAAAAGTCCCGTGCACCAGTATGAAATGTCCGGATCATCGGGATATTTTTTGTGAACGTCCCACGCGTAATGAAGCGCTGCGATATTCCATCCTGTCGCATCCGCCTTGGAAACAAATCCTTTGAGCCTTCCCTGCTCGCCCACAGGCCGGTCATCCGGACCGCCGATGATGAACAGGCTCTGGAAGAGCGCCATCAGGTCGTCGAGGTTCAGCGTTTTGTTCTTTTCGATCACGCTCGCGTACATCGCACGCACCATTTCTTTTTCGAGGTAATAATTGTCCGGGTACGAACTCTGCATCACGTAGTCCGAATACATCGCTTCCGAAAATTCCTGGTCCTGGCTGTGCTCCGAGCATTCCTCGAAACGCGCGATCGCTTTCACACGCCAGAACATGCTTTCCGAAACTTTGAACAGCGCGCCTGTAGTATCCTGGAGCTTGTTGAACTTGTGGATGATGGCCTTGCGGCGCTTGTAGGTGCTCGGGTGCGTGGCAAGATCATCGTCCTCGTCTTCATTGTCGGGACGAATGCCTTTCACCGTATCCGGCTGGTATTTCGAAGGGAAAATGAGGTAATTCGTTTCGAAAAACGACTTGTTGAACGTGGTATCGCTGAACGGGTAATCGGCGAGCGCAAGAATATCGAACGCCTTGATCGCCGCGTGCGGATCGTAGCCGGCGGCCACCATCATGTCGAATCCTTCATCATCCGCCTGTGATTCCTGGCTGCGCGCATAGCGGTGGCGCTTCAGATAGCGGTTCTCGAACGTGGTCGCTTCGTACTGCCCCATCCCCTGCTGCATTTTCACGCCTTCCACGTAACCGATGTAAACGTGATGGTGCTTGTAGTGCGTGATCTCGTGACCCAGCACGAATGCCAGCTCGGCTTCATTGTCGAGGCGCGTGAGCAGTCCCACCGTAACGAAAATGATGCCCTGGTCGGTGGTGAATGCATTCACGATCGGTGAACGAAGAATGTAGAACGAAATATTCTTGCGTGTTTCCTTGTCGTTCCAGAGCAGCGTATCCGCGACCCGGTTCACGTACTGGCCCATCGTGTCATTGACGAGCACCTCGCCGCTGAAGCACATCTGGTCGACGGAATAATTCGTCTGGAGATAAAAGTCATCTTCCGCCTTCTGCATTTTCTTGTCCTGGTTCTGCTGGATCTTCTGGCGGTCCTGCTCGTATTTGTCGACCGTAGAAATGAGAAAGTTGGGCGGCAGCGGTCCGTTCGATTGCGGAGGCTGGTAGTTGTCCATGTTCGGCTTCTGCTGTGCCGGAAGAAGTAAAGGCACGAGAAAAGCCGAAAAAAGAATAATTTTCCGGAGGTTAAGCATAGTGTTATCAAAGTTAAGGCGGGAACCGCAGTTAACAATAAGCTGCCTCCTAAAAAATCCAAATTACCGGTGAAATTCCTGTCATTTCCGGGGCGGAAAGCCTGTCCGCCGGTCTTCCGTGTCCTCCCTCTGCCAGCGGAGAACCTTTTTCAGTGACTCGTATACAGCGCCATGCGGTTGCCTTCCGGGTCTTCGAAAACCGCGTAATAGCCGATTTTCTGGTCTATCAGGTTCCGGGGAATGACCGAACGTTTGTCTTCACCGATATTGCGGATGAGCGTCCGGGGCATGATGATCTTTCCGCCGCAGGCTTCAACCCTGTCGAGCACGGAAGAAATATCGTCGCGCACACGAAAAAAAAGCACCGGGCCGTTACGTTTTTCCGCGGGTTCCGACTCTACGATGGAACCGCCGATCTGTCCCGGCCTGTGTACAAAAATTCCGTGCCGCTGGTTATTGAACACATGCACTTCAACAGGCGTTTCGAGAATGCGGCTGTAAAAGCTGACTGTTTTTTCAAAATCGGAGGCGGGAATTTCGAACCAGGCAATCATAGAATGGAAGTTGTTCGTTGCAGGAAAGTATTAAATGTTTTTGCCATTGCAGCTTTCAGCCGGCGTTCTGCACGAGGAAAATAACGGCAACCGTCACCAGCCAGAAGATCAGCGTCACATAGAGCGTCACGACGTGCACGAGCTTGTCGTCGTCCCTTCTGAAAATATGCACCAGCTTTCTTTTCATGATTATGCAGCTATTTACGTTGTCTGTTCTATGGAATAATTTTCACAACGCGGACCTCGTCTTCTGAAACGAAAGAAACGATCAGCATTCCCTGGTAATTTGCCGGCAATGGAACCGAGCCGTTTTCACCCGGCTGAATATCCTGCTCCGCGAGTTTCCTGCCTGTCATGTCATAAACCGTCATCCGTATCGATGCATTCCATGCGCCCGCCGAATAGCAAAGGTCCTGCCCGCACAACGAAACACCCGGACTGAAATCATCCGCGTCACTGCTGAAGTTCACGGTGACGATATCGCTCACTGTCGACTGCCCGTTGTAATCCGTCTGGCGCAGGCGGTAATAATTGATGCCGTTCTCCGGGGAAAGATCTTCCGCGGAATAGGAATGCTGAACAGTGGTCGTGCCGTTCCCGCTTACCGTCGCAACGGGATGAAAATCTTCGTCACTGCCTGCGCGCTCAACCGTAAAGAAATCATTATTCGTTTCGGTTGCCGTCGACCAGTTAAGCGTCACCTTGCTTCCCTCCTGCTTCGCATTAAAACCGAGAAGCTCGATGGGAAGAACCGTGGCGCACAGATTATCCGAATACGCGGTAACGGAAACGTTGTCGATCGCCACGTGCGGATCGTTGCTGCCATCGTTCGGGTCCCACCAGCGCAGCATGATGTATGAACCGCTGGGAATATTCACGGTGATGCAGGCTGATTTATTTACAGTCTGGCAGTTTCCCGGGCACGGGTAACCGTTGATCTGCGCGCTGCCTGCAATTCCGCTGGACTGCGGCGGAGTAAAATTGAGTGTGGCAACATTCGTATAACCTGCTGCGCTCAGCGCCGGTATCCCTGCGCTCACGAGGTAATCGAAAAACACGGTGTTCGCCGAACCGCCTTCGTCTGCAAGCGAGAGCTGGTAAGAATCGAAGCTGATGACGAGACTGTTGATCGTGGGAAGATTATTCTGCAGGCACAACCCGAGCGCAATGCCGTTCCTTCCGTCCATGCCGGGGCTGTCGGGTCCGCCGCTGGAATTCGAGGGACGCGTGCCGAGCTTCATGTCGGTTCCGCCATTGCATTGATACACGTACCACCCGCCGCTGTTCACGGGTGCGGCAGCTGTAATATTCGTCGTTCCCCGGAACGGATCAGTTCCTGCCGCCGCCACTTTCCAGGAGAGCGCGTACCATCCGGGAAAAGTGGAATTGTCCGTCCACGTCGCTACGGTGCTCGTTCCGAAATTCTGCGTGTAAACCGCCGATGCATTGAATGTGGCCTGCCCGGCGGCGTTCAGCGCCAATACTAAATTCCCGGCAAGAAAAATTTGCTTCACCATGGGGGAGCTGGTTTGCGGGAAGCGGTTTCGGACGATAAATGCATTGTGCATTTATTCCTCAAGGATTTTCACTTCGTCCTGAAAAATCGTTCGGGTGAACGGATGCTAATTTATTCCGCGACCGTTACACCATCGTTATGCGTGTTTTATTTATTAGCGCAGCAATGTGATGAAACCGGTCATTGAATAGTTTTTGTTATCGTAACCGGTTGCATTCAGCACGTAATAATAAGTTCCATCGGTTGCCTGCACGCCGGAAGTTGTTCTTCCGTCCCATCCCATCGCCGGTGTCGAAATTGTATTGACCAGTACGCCCCAGCGGTCGTAAACTTCGAGCTTCATCTCTTTCAATCCTGCGGAATTTACGAGGAAAACATCATTCGTTCCGTCTCCGTTCGGTGTGAAAATATTCGGAACGGAAACCCACGAAGGAACATCATTCACCAGGATCGTCACTGAATAGGTATCCGAACAACCGTTCGCATCCGTTACCGTCAGCGTCACCGTGTAGCTGCCCGGATCGGTGTAGACATGCGTCACGGAAGATCCGGAACCATTCGTGTTGTCACCGAAATTCCATTGCCAGGAAACGGTTCCGGGTGAGCTGTTGTCGGTAAAATTCACGGTCAGCGGCGGACTTCCGCTAAGCGTGTCGGCAGAAAAAAGCGCATTGACGGAATTGACCGCAACGTTGATCTGCGCAGTATCCGATCCGCAGCTGTTCGAGACGATCACAAAATAATTTCCGGAAGCAGAAACGTAGATCGTGGAAGAAGTCGCTCCCGTGTTCCAGGCGTATGATCCGCCACCGCCTGCATTCAGCTCAGCGGAATCACCCTGGCAGATCATCGTCGTTCCGCTTACGCTGGCAACGGGTAACGGGATAATATTCACCGTAACCGACGCAGTATC
>DASTSF010000407.1:0-12962 GCA_035760825.1 Bacteroidia bacterium | reverse complement strand
ACCGCAAGCTCATCGAAGCGCAGGTGGATACTTCTACGAAGCAGCGGAAGATCATTACGACGATCGTCGCGGTGATGCAGACGCCCGAATTCCAGATCGTGTAAGCTGAAAAACCAGGAACGGAAAAAACGGGATCAGCTGCTGCGGATTCACCGGATCAAAAAAACAAAGAACATGAGCACCTACTCGAGAAAAGATTTCCTGAAGCTGGCCGGACTGGCCTCGGCTTCGTTCCTGCTGCCGAAATTCCTGCGCGGCAACGATGCGCAGAGCGAAGAAATGATGAAGCAGCTTTTTCTCTCCGGCACCAATGGAAAACGCATTGTCGTGATCCAGCTTTCCGGCGGCAACGACGGGCTCAACACGATCATTCCTTTCGGCGATGACCTCTATCATTCGAACCGCCCGTCCATCGGCCTCAATGAAAACCAGGTCATCCGCATCGACGATCATTTCTCGTTCAACGGCGCGCTGCAGGGAATCGCCGACCTTCACAGCGAGGGATTTTTGTCCATTCTCAACAACGTCGGTTACCCGAATCCCAACCGTTCGCATTTCCGTTCGATGGACATCTGGCAGAGCGCGTCGGATGAAAACAAATACCTGCAGACGGGATGGATCGGCCGCTGGCTCGATGCGAGCTGCAACGGGAACGACATTCGCCCGCACCTCGCGCTGGAAGTCGACGACACGCTGAGCCTCGCGCTGAAAGGAGATAAAGTCACGGGGCTCGCGATGAAAAATCCTTCGCGCCTCGAGCTCATCCTCAAAGATCCGCTGCTGCAGAAGATCGCGGGCGAATGGAAGGACGAGGAAGACCATCATCACAACGTCGAGTACCTGCACAAAACGCTCGCGGAAGTTTCGAAGAGCGCCGGTTACCTGCACGACCATCTCGGGAAAAATATGGCGAAATCCGTTTACCCGCAGCACGCCTTCGGAAAACAGATGAAGGTGGTCGCCGATCTTATTCTCGCCGGTTGCGAAACCACCGTTTATTATGTTTCGCTGCCCGGGTTCGACACGCACGCGGGGCAGAACGGCCAGCAGAACCGGATGCTGAAAATTTACGCCGACGGACTGAAAGCATTCGCCGACGACCTGAAAGCAGCGGGGCAGTGGGACAATACGCTCGTGATGACGTTCTCGGAATTCGGCAGGCGCGTGAAGCAGAACGCAAGCAAGGGAACCGATCACGGTACTGCGAACGTGATGATCTTCGCCGGCGGCAGCCTGAAGAAAAAAGGGATACTGAACGAAGCGCCCGATCTTTCCGATCTCGATAACGGCGATCTCAGGTTCAAAGTCGATTTCCGGCAGGTGTACGCGACGGTTTTGCAGAACTGGCTCGGCACGGATGCGGAGATCATCCTCGGGCAGAAGTTCGGGCTGCTGGATTTTGTGTGAGAGGATTCCGGGAAACGAACGATGAAGTTGTTGTAAAGCTTTTATCGCCCGGCAGTTTTTTCATCCGGCGATCGCAGGTGTTCTTCAAAAAACAGAGAGCGAAAGAGAAGCACGGAAGAAACCGCTCCAGCCCCGGGCGAGGCAAGTGCAGTGCAGCTGCCGAGCACGGGAACAAAGTGAATGAAACGCACAGTTGTTGCGCTTCTGAAAACGGGGTGAACCCGCACAAAAAAACGCACCGGTCGTCTTACGTCTCCTTCTTCCAGTGCAGCGCAATTCCCGCCTGTACCTGCACAATTCCTGTCCACCGCCTGCCGGTCAATCCTGTCGTCTGGTTGATCACGCCTTCCGTATTCGGTGAAAAAAGGAACGGCGTGTAACCGAGGGCTGCGAAAGGTGAAATGAAAAAGTTGTTCTTCGCGCTGAATTCATACCCGGCTTTAAGATGGATATCACCGCCAATACCGAACGCTTTCGCGCGCGCGCCGTCGTACCGGAATGATTTCCGGTTGACAGTCCGGAACAGTCCGGAAGAAACGGCGGAAAACGCAAGCTCGGAATAGAAGCCATCCGGCTTTTCCGTGTTTTCAAAATGTACAAGCCAGCCTATGTCCGCGAAATGGAGGTTCAGCGTGTTGAGGAAATTCTCGTTTTTCACGCTGCTCCGGAAATACAGGTACGAAACGGTTATTCCATAGCTGAATACCTTGTGCGGTTTGAAAATGTGTGACGCCGATGCATTCAACCCGTTCATGAATAGTGGTTGCTGGTTTGCGAGGAACGGGCGACTGAAATTGTACGCCTGTATCGCTTTGTCCCATTGCCCGGAATACAGGTACGTGTACGATAGTTCCAGCTTGTTTTCCAGGGCGAAGGAACAGCGGCAGAAAAGCAGCAGCACGAAAGCAGCGATCAGCTTTTTCATTTCTTCACGCTGTTTAAAATGTTGATCACTTCACGATAACCGGTTTCCACGGCGCCGAAAACAGTCTGGTGGTTCCCGTTGTAATTCATCGCTTCGCCGGCGAAAAAGATTTTCTTGTCCACGGGTTGCGCCGCGGTTTCCCGCGCATTTCCCATGCCGACGGTGCTGTACGAATACGCGCCGCGGATGAACGGGTGCGTTGTCCAGTTGATGACCTGCGAACCGATGAAGGAAGCGGTCGCCTGCCCGCTGTACATCGTATCGAGTTCCTGCAGCAGGGCCGAAGTGATCGCGCTGTCGCTTCCGAGCGCTGTTAAACGTTCCGCCTGCTCCCCCATGATGAACGCAAGCAGCACGTGATCGGAACCGGTTTTGCCGATGATCTCATCCGCGTAAGCGCCGCACGTGTTTCCGCCGATGATGTTCTGGTGATAGAACGCAGAGGAAAATTTCAGGAAGACTTTCATCCCGGCGTCCATCCCGATCTTCGCGAATGCATCCGTTTTTTCCTGCGTCAATGCGGGAACGAATTCGATGTCGCCGGCTTTCAGGATCGTGACGGGAACGGTAACGATGACTTTGTCGGCGGTGTACGTGTTGTTGTTGCTGTCCGTCACGACAACGGAGCTTTGCGAATAATCGATCTTCGAAACGATCGTGTTCAGCTGTATCCGGTCTTTCACCTGCGCGGCGATGTTCGTATCGATAAAATCGAAATACGTCCCGCGGAATTTGAAATCATCGTCGCCGGAATTCCACGCTGCTTCTTCCTGTATTTTCCAGTAAGCGGAGATCCGTGATGCAGCTGCACCCGAGTCGCCCGCTATGCCCTCCACGATATCCGCATATTCATTTCCGAAACCTTCCTGCACGGCGAAGTCTTTGAACGAAACATCAGGAACGTTGTCTTCGCGCAGGAAGATAGCTTCGATGTCGTCCGGCAGCGTACCGGTGATCTGGTTGTTGAACCAGAAGAATTCGGCGGAATCGTCGAGCGTGATCTCCGTCTGTGTTTTTGCGATGAGATCACCGAGGATGTTGTTCTTCCCGTGCAGCCATTGTGCGCCCGTGTCGAGCGGGAAATCCGCGAAGCCGTTTATTTTTCCGACACGCCCGCCGTAAGCGGAAGACGCTTCCAGGATTTCAAAATCGATTCCTTTCGAGCGGAGGATGTATCCCGCATAGAGACCCGCCGCACCCGCACCGATGATCAGCACTTTTCCGCCGAAGCCAATGTCTTCATCCGCTGATTTTTTCCGGCACGCCTCGAGCAGCGCCGGCGGAAGCAAAAGCGCCCCCGCTGAAATCAATGCAGACTGCCTGAGGAAGTGTCGCCTGTTCACCGCCGGAGTTTTGGTAATACGGTTCAAGGTAGGCTTTCAGGCGACGCCATTCGAACCCGCACAAAAAAATCCGCCTGTTACAGCGGATCTTTTTCTAATGGCTCACAGTTATTTCCCGTGACAATTCTTGTATTTCTTCCCGCTTCCGCACGGACACGGATCATTGCGGCCGATCTTCGGATCCTGGCGGATGACCTGCTGCACGGGCTGCGGCGCCTGCTGCGGCATCGCTGGACGTCCCTGCTGCTGCTGTGCCTGCTGCTGGGAACCTCCCCCGGCTTCTTCGTGGATGGTCTGCAGCTTCGGTTGCGGCTGCGGTGCGCGCGGACGCGCTTCCTGTATGCGCTGTTCGTTTTCGTTGCCGGGAAGATTTCCTTTGAACAGGAAGGAAATGACGTCGCGGTTCGTTTCGTCCACCATGCGCTTGAAAAGATCGAACGATTCGAACTTGTAAATGAGCAGCGGATCTTTCTGTTCGTAAACGGCGTTCTGCACGCTCGTTTTCAGGTCGTCCATTTCACGCAGGTGTTCTTTCCATGCATCGTCGATCATCGCGAGGATGGCCGCTTTCTCGAACGTGAAGACAAGCTCCCGACCCTGCGTTTCATAGCAGCGCTTAAGGTTGGCGATGACCTGCAGCGTGCGTATGCCGTCGGTGACCGGTGTAACGATATTCTCGTAATTCGCGCTCTGCGTTTCGAAAACATTTTTGATCACCGGGAACGAACGTGCGGCCATGTTCGCCGATTTTTCCCTGTAAAAAGCGGAAACGGTATCCGTCACCTGCGGGGCGAGCTCCGCGGGACGTGCGGCTTTGAAATCCTCTTCCTTCACCGGCGCTTCCATGCCGAAGACGCGCAGCATGTCGAGCTCGAACTGCGGGTAATTTTCCGATTCGTGGTTGTTCACGACGATGTTTTCCGTTACGTCGTGGATCATGTTGCTGATGTCGATCTGCAGGCGTTCACCGAACAGCGCGTGGCGGCGGCGCTTGTAGATCACCTCGCGCTGCGCATTCATCACGTCGTCGTATTCGATCAGGCGTTTACGCGTGCCGAAATGGTTTTCTTCGACTTTCCGCTGTGCACGTTCGATGGATTTCGTGATCATGCTGTGCTGGATCACTTCGCCTTCTTCGAGCCCCATGCGGTCCATGAGACGCGCGATGCGGTCGGAGCCGAACAGGCGCATGAGATCGTCTTCGAGCGAAACGAAGAACTGCGACGATCCGGGATCGCCCTGGCGTCCCGCGCGTCCGCGCAGCTGCCGGTCGACGCGCCGCGATTCGTGGCGCTCCGTTCCGATGATGGCGAGACCGCCGGCTTCCTTCACGCCGGGTCCGAGCTTGATGTCGGTTCCGCGGCCGGCCATGTTCGTGGCGATCGTCACGGTTCCGGCTTTACCGGCTTCCGCAACGATGTCGGCTTCTTTCTGGTGCAGTTTCGCGTTGAGTACGTTGTGCTTGATGTTGCGCAGCTTCAGCATGCGGCTGAGCAATTCGGAAATTTCGACGGACGTTGTGCCCACGAGGACCGGTCGTCCCGCTTCCACGCATTTCACGATCTCGTCGATGACCGCGTTGTATTTTTCGCGCTTGGTTTTGTAAACAAGATCTTCGAGGTCTTTCCGCGTGATCGGGCGGTTCGTCGGGATCGTAACGACGTCGAGTTTGTAGATCGTCCAGAATTCCTGCGCTTCGGTTTCCGCTGTTCCCGTCATGCCCGAGAGCTTGTGGTACATGCGGAAATAATTCTGCAGCGTGATCGTCGCGTACGTCTGCGTGGCGGCTTCGATCTTCACGTTCTCTTTCGCCTCGATCGCCTGGTGAAGCCCGTCGGAATAGCGGCGTCCTTCCAGCACGCGTCCCGTCTGCTCGTCCACGATCTTCACTTTCCCGTCGGCGACGATGTATTCGTCGTCGCGTTCGAAAAGGCAATACGCTTTCAGGAGCTGCTGCATGGAGTGAACGCGTTCCGACTTGACGTTGTAATCGCGGATGAGCTCTTCTTTTTTCGTGAGCCTTTCTTTTTCATCCGGGTAGGTTTTTTCCAGCTCGGAAAGATCGAGCGCGAGGTCGGGGAGAATGAAGAAGCTGTGATCTTCCGCCGATGTGGAAAGGAGATCGATGCCTTTTTCCGTCAGCTCGATCGTATTGTTCTTTTCATCGATGACGAAATAAAGCGCTTCGTCCACTTTGTGCATCTCGCGCTGGTTGTCCTGCAGGTAAACGCCTTCCGTTTTCTGCAGCAGCGCTTTAACGCCGGGTTCGCTCAGGAATTTGATGAGCGCTTTGTTTTTCGGGAGACCGCGGAAGCAGCGGAGCAGGAGCAGTCCCGCTTCTTTTTCTTTCTCTTTGCTTTTCGCGGCTTCGCCGAAGAGACGTTTCGTATCGGCAAGGATGGTGTTGATGAACGTCTTCTGCGCGGCGACGAGCTTTTCCACTTTCGGTTTCAGCTCGGTGAACATGTGGTTGTTGTTGCGCGGCGTTGGTCCGGCGATGATGAGCGGTGTACGTGCATCGTCGATCAGCACGGAGTCGACCTCATCCACGATGGCGTAATGGTGCTTGCGCTGCACAAGCTCTTCCGGCTGCCGCGCCATGTTGTCGCGGAGGTAATCGAAGCCGTATTCGTTGTTGGTGCCGTACGTGATGTCGGCGAGGTACGCGTTGCGCCGTTCCTGCGAGTTCGGCTCGTGCAGGTCGATGCAGTCGACCGTGAGACCGAGGAATTCGAACAGCGGCCCGTTCCATTCGGCGTCGCGTCGTGCGAGGTAGTTGTTGACCGTAACGAGGTGGACGCCGCGTCCCGGGAGCGCATTGAGGTAAACCGGGAGCGTTGCGACGAGGGTTTTTCCTTCACCGGTAGCCATCTCGGAAATTTTTCCCTGGTGGAGCACCGTTCCGCCGATCAGCTGCACGTCGTAATGCAGCATGTTCCACGTCACTTCGTTCCCGGCAGCGATCCACGTGTTTTTCCAGATCGCCTTGTCGCCGTCGATGACGACATTCGGTTTTTTCACCGAAAGGTTGCGGTCGTGGTCGGTGGCGGTGACGACGATCTCGGTATTTTCCATGAAGCGACGCGCGGTTTCCTTCACCACGGCAAAAGCTTCAGCCTGGATTTCCGCGAGCACTTCTTCGATCTTTTTCAGGATCGTTTTTTCGATCTCGTCGATCCTGTTGAAAATATCTTCCTGCTCGTCGATGGAAATATCGGGCGATTCGGATTTGGCGCGCAGCTCGCGGATCTCGTTCTCTTCTTCGCTGATGTATTCAGCGATGCGGCTGCGGAATTCTTTCGTTTTGTTGCGGAGCTCGTCGTGGGAGAGCGATTTGAAGCTCTCGAAATGTTCGTTGATCTCCCCGATGATGGGCATGATCTGCTTTACATCGCGTTCCGATTTGGAACCGCCCACAAGACGGGAAATACCTTTGCTTATGAAATCAAACATGATTGGTTGCTTAAAGAGATTGGCGCAGCTTATCCCGGAACTGCAGATTGAGGTAGACTGAAAAAAAGGGAATACGGCGCGTGGCCGCCGGGGAATGAAAGCTCATCCCGGGAAAGCTCATTCGCGTTTCATCCAGGTACGGATACCGTCCTGCAGCGATAATTTCACGAAACGGGGGAAGATGAAAAGATAATGATGCGTATTGCGGGGAAGAAGCTCCGTCACGGTTGTGCAGGGACCTGCGCAGGGGGAATCGAATCCCCGGAACATGACTTTGAGCTGTGCGCCGGAATTCCTGACGATCGCCACTTCCGATTTACGCAGCTGGGAAATGACAAACCCTTTCTGTGTAAGCTGGCGTGTAACCTCCGTGGCATGTGCCGGATCGACCCAGGCAAGCATGAACACGCATCCTGCAAGTGTTGCAAGAAGCGGGAGAGCGTGCCGGTGACGGTTTTTCATCATGGAAAACGGATCGTGAAATTACAGATCAAAATTCATTCCCCAAGGAGAAATCTGCCAAATGTGATAAATCTGCGCCGCATTGTCAGGCGGATGCCCGTTCCCGGGCCGTTACCCAATAAACAAGGGGACCGAAGTCCCCCTGAGTTCAAACTGTTCAAGCTATCTGCGATCAATACTCGTCTTCATTGAAGAAGAAATCCTCTTTGGTCGGGTAGTCCGGCCAGATCTCTTCGATTGATTCATAGGCTTCGCCTTCGTCTTCGATCTCCTGCAGGTTTTCGATCACTTCCATTGGCGCTCCGGAGCGGATCGCGTAATCGATAAGCTCTTCTTTTGTGGCAGGCCAGGGGGCGTCTTCGAGGTAAGAAGCAAGTTCGAGGGTCCAGTACATAAATTCCTCCTTATTTATTATTGATTTAAAACGCGGAATCCTTTAAAATGTTACGCTGGTTTTTCAACCTGCGCAGGATTCAATTTTCGTGCAAAAGTATAAAAATCAGTATCGGATCAAAGGAGAGGGGATGTTTTTTATGAAGATTAAATATTCTGACAATCAGTGATTTGCCAACATTTCAACAAAATGAAGGTTTGGCACGGTCTTCAGAGTGCGAAAAGAAGCGGCCTTCGCAACGTCCTGTTCACATTCTCGCCTTCCAGGGAATTTCTTCTGCGCCGAGATCATGCGACAGCTTGCGGGAAAGCATGAAGAGGTAATCGGAAAGGCGGTTGAGGTAGCGGACGATGAGCTCGTCCACGGGCGCTGTTTCGGAAAGGTGGGTGATGTTACGTTCTGCGCGGCGGCATACGCAGCGTGCGACGTGGCAATGCGAAACGGTAACGTGCCCGCCGGGAAGAATAAAACTTTTCATGGGCGGAAGCAACTGGTCCATCGCGTCGATCTCTTTTTCAAGCAGCGTGATATCGCTGTCCTGTATTTCGGGCAATTTCATTTTGCTTTTTTCCGGGTCGGAAGCGAGCAGCGAGCCGACCGTGAAAAGACGGTCCTGCGTTTCGAGAAGAATTTCCTTCACGTGCGCATCCTGCGTCATGTCGCGCAGCAACCCGATCCAGGAATTCAGCTCGTCAACGGTGCCGTACGCTTCGATGCGGATGTGGTGCTTGGGAACGCGCGTGCCGCCGATGAGAGACGTTTGTCCCTTGTCGCCGGTTTTCGTGTAGATCTTTATCGTCATGGGATGGAAATTTGGGTAGCGCCTGTTCCCGAAGAAAGAACGGCGTCAGTGATCGGAAAATGCGGGAGCGTTCACCTGGCGGATGTCGTTGTTCAGCTGATCGTTTTCCACCAGCCCGTCCTTGATCCGCACAATGCGGTGCGCGTATTTGGCAATGTCTTCTTCGTGCGTAACGACGATGATCGTGTTGCCTGATTTGTGGATCGCTTCGAACAACCCCATGATCTCGACGGACGTTTTCGAGTCGAGATTTCCCGTGGGCTCGTCGGCGAGAATGATGGCGGGATTGTTCACGAGCGCACGCGCGATCGCCACGCGCTGGCGCTGTCCGCCCGAAAGTTCGTTCGGCTTGTGGTGCATGCGGTCTTTCAGTCCCACCTGCTCCAGCGCATATTCGCCTTTCTGCTGGCGTTCCGCTTTTGAAAGACCCGCATAAATGAGCGGGAGCATGACGTTCTCGAGCGCGGAAGAGCGGGGCAGGAGATTGAAGGTCTGGAAAACGAAACCGATCTCCTTGTTGCGCACTTCGGCCAGCTGGTTGTCGCTCATTTTTTCGACGGACGTTCCGTTCAGGATGTATTCGCCGTGAGATGGCGTGTCGAGGCAGCCGAGCACATTCATCAGCGTCGATTTCCCGGAACCGGAAGGACCCATCAGCGCCACGTATTCGTTCTTGTAAATTTTCAGCGATATATTACGGAGCGCATAAATGATTTCCGTTCCCACCCGGTACTCCCGTGAAATACCGGACAGCGAGATGATCTCCTGGTTGTTTCCGTTCATTTTCTTTTTCTCTTTTTCATTTCTTCCTGCAGCTTTTCCGGGATGGGCCGGCAACCGCAGTGTTTCGCGTGGGCCACATGCCAGCGGATCCTTTCTTCGATGGTCGGGTTCCGCGGCATTTTATTCTTTTCATGCCAGGCAGCGTTGATTTTCATCGGGAAGTTAAAGGTAGGGAATTTGGGACTTGGGCATGAGACGTGAGCAGCGAACGGAATGCGGCGTGCCAGGCCCGGTGTTTCTATCCGTAAGGATGAAATTCAAAAATATGGCTTTGTGAAAGCTCCCCGGTAAAAGCGAGCGGATGGTTAGAAAATTTCTTCCCGCTTAAGTAACCGGAACGGGTTTGCCGCAGGCAAGCTTCGTTTTCCGGGGCGTGAATTTCTTTGCTCACGTCCTGGTACGCACACCTGGCATGTCAATACCGCAGCACAAAGTCTTCCTTCTCCATCTGTTCCTCACGGAAAAAAACCAGCCCGAAATGGAACACGTCGATCGATAAACGTACGCGCGGATCGGTTTTGATCTTTTCCCAGGCGTTTTCCATTTCCGGCGACCAGTGAATGTCGTCGAACACAAAAACGGAATCGTTGTTCGCATAGGGAAGGCAGGTTTCGAAATAGTCCAGCGTCGCTTCTTCACGGTGATTTCCGTCGAAGAAAACATAGTCGACATTTTCCAGTGAATCGAGCGCATTTTTCAATGTCGTGCCGAACTCACCCGTGCGCACTTCCACGTGTAAATTTTCTTTCCGGAAGATCTCTTCAGCGAGCGACGCAGTGTTCGGGCAGCCTTCGAGCGTAATGAATTTTTCAAACGGTGTCGCCGTCGCTTCGTAAATGGTCGTAATGCCCAGTGAAGTGCCCAGCTCCAGCATTTTTTTCGGACCGAAATGTTTCACGATCCGGTGCAGCAGCTGTCCCTCTTTCGGCGATTTGGCCGAGTGTTTTGCGATGGCGGCAACTTTCCGCGGACCTGAAATTCCCGTTCCGAAATCCTGCACGTCGATCACGCGGTTGCTCATGATCAGCTCCGTGCGGTAATCTTCCGCGGGATGCTCTTCCGGATCGCTGTTCTTTGGTCCGGGAAAAACCTTCGTCGCCAGCGTAAACACAAAAGGAGAATGCACGCCGTGCTTTGTCACCGAAGTTTTCCGGTAATGCAGCCAGGCGTTTATCTGCGACCATTTTGTCATGAGCGTAATAGTAAAGTTACGCGCTTATGTGCAGCGCAGAATGGAAGCCCATGGGTTCTTTGCTGCGCACAAAGGACCCGAAGTTGTGCGCCGTGATCCTTCATGGATCAATTCTCGCGTTCTTGTATTGAAGGCTCACGCGAAGACGCGGAGAAAAATACGCATGAGCCGAATTCCCGTTCCTGCTTATTTCGTCGCGGTGATCTTCATCTCCACCCGCCGGTTCATCTGGCGATGTTCCGGTGTGTCATTGTCGACTTTCGGTTTCGTGTCGCCGTAGCCTTTGTACGTCATGCGCGAAGCGGGAACGCCGTGCGCGACGAGGTAATCGTAAACGGCTTTCGCGCGGTTCGTGGAGAGCGTCATGTTCGATTTTTTATCGCCGACATTATCCGTGTGCCCGCTGATCTCCACTTTCACGTCCGGGTTGGCGAGCAGCCACGCAACGGCTTTGTCGAGCTCGGCTTTCGATTCGGGGCGCAGATCGAATTTCCCTGTTTCGAAGAAAACGTTCTTCAGCTCGACCACCGCGCCTGTATCGATCGGCTGCAGCGGAACATTCATGATGAACGGCTTGTCCGGGTCGGGCGATTCTTTCAGCCGGAATGTTTCGGAGTAAAAAAGAAAACCGGGACTGTTCACGTTCAGCGCGTAATCTTTATTCGTGGGAAGACAAACGAGAAATTCCCCGTTCGCCGCATCCGACTTCGACGTGATGAATGTTTTTCCCGTTGCAAGATCGATGAGATCGAATTTCGCACCGACAGGAGCGCCGGTTTTTTTATTGAAGGTTTTTCCTTTCATGTACGTCACGGGAAAAGGCTGCAGCGCTTTCGGGAGCTCGAAGGAATAAATGTCGTCGCAGCCCAACCCGCCTTTGCGGTCGGAAGAGAAATACGCGATCTGCCCGTTGCCGCCGACGATGAGCCCGCTTTCGTCACCGTACGTGTTGATCGGGTAACCGAGGTTCACCGGCTCGCCCCATTTTCCCGTTACGGAATCGCGGTGACTGACGTAAAGGTCGAGTCCGCCCATTCCCACGTGGCCGTCGGAAGCGAAATACAGCGTCTGGTTGTCCGGGTGAATGAAAACCGCTTCTTCTTTTCCCGGTGTGTTGATGACGTCGCCGAGATTGACAGGCTCGCTCCACGTTCCGTCGTCATTCAGCGTAGACATCCAGATGTCGCTGTCGCCGTAACCGCCGCCCCGGCTGCTGACGAAATACAATGTTTTGCCGTCGGAAGAGAATGACGGCTGCGATTCCCATTCCTTCGTGTTCACCGGCGCGCCGACATTCACCGGCCGCGTCCAGCTTCCGTTCATTTTCTGCGTGTAGAAAATGTCGCAGCTCCCGTAACCGCGACGGTCGTAACCGTAACCGTTCTCGCCCATGCAGCCGGCGAAGAACAAAAAACGTCCGTCGGGAGAAAGGCTGGGCGCGCCTTCATTCTCCGGTGTGTTGATCGGTGCACCCATGTTGCGCATGAAGCTCCACTGGCCGCTGTCGTTTTTGTAGCTGATGTAAAAATCTTCCTGCGTGTAAATTTTGTCGCCGTTGTTCGGATCGATCTTCTGCTGGTTGCGTGTAACGAGGAATGTCTGGTCGTCGGCCGTGACGTTCGGAAAATATTCGCACCAGTCCGAATTGATGTTCGGTCCCATGTTGACAGGTTTGAACGGAACAGGATGCTGCATGGCGTCAAGGGCGAAGTCGCAGCACTTGATGCCGAGATTCGTCTTGTCGATCATATCCTGCGATGCATTGCGCTTCAGGTCGAGAAATTTCTGGTAATCTGTTTTGGCTCCCTCGTATTGTCCCAGTTTCAGCTCCGCATTCGCGCAATCGAAATAGCAGGAAGGATAATATTTCGGGTTGATGGAAAAACCTGTTTTGAAATCGTCGATCGCTTTCTGCCATTCCTGCTGTTCCATGTAAAGATTCGCTTCGAGAAAATACGCTTCCACGAAATTCGGGTCCGCTTTTTTCGCCACGGCAAGATCGGCCAGCGCAAGATCATACTGGTAAGCGTTCAGCTCGGCCAGCGCTTTGTTGTAGGCCTTCTCCGCTTTCTTCGACCGGGTGGAAAGCTGCGTCGGCGGCTGGGCTTTGCAGCCGGCAACGGCTGTGACGAGAAACGCGAGGTGGAGCAAAAATCGTTTCATACGAAAACTGTTTTCGGTTTTTCAACTTATGGGTTTAC
>DASTSF010000406.1:0-2140 GCA_035760825.1 Bacteroidia bacterium | reverse complement strand
CATATACGAGCGACTGAATTTCCCCATGGGCGGCGATTCGGTCCGTTACAATGCAAAAGGCTACGTGGCCCAGGGAACGTGGGAAGATTATTACAAATCGGGAGCCGTGCTGCATACGGGCTATTACATCGACGGGCAGCTGCGGTCGTACAAGAATTTTTATCCCGACGGGAAGGAAGAACGCGAATTCAAGCAGCTCGATTATTTCCGTTACCAGATGACGTTGTGGTACCCCGACGGGAAAGTGCGCTCCGACATCACCTACTTCAACGGCCAGGAAGAAGTGACGCACGAATATTACGCCAACGGAAATCCTGAATTTGCGGAAGAATACGCCAAGAAGCTCGCGTACCTGATGTACCGCACGTTCTATTATGAGAACGGCAAGATCCAGAGCGACATGCAGCTGCTGGACAAGAAAAAGCAGAAGTATTCGTACAAAGAATATTATGAGAACGGGAACCTGCAGGACGAAGGCGTGATGCAGTATTACCCTGAGGTCGACAATTACCTGAAAGAAGGCACCTGGAAAAATTACGACGAGAACGGAAAGCTGGTCTCCATCCAGGAATACGTCCGCGGGCAGATGACCGACGAGAAGAAAGTCGATTGAGTTCCCGTTCCCGCCCGGCCTGCTGCCACTCGTCATTCATCATTTTTCATTCATCATTTTTTAATACGCGCTATGGCGCCGGTCGCTACATTTACGGTCCACTATAAAACGAAAACACCATGGACAAAAACGTAAATTCCCTGAACTGGTTCGAAATTCCTGCAACCGACATCACGCGCGCAAAAAAATTCTATGAATCCATTTTCAAAATGGAAATGACCGACATGGGCGAAATGATGGGCATGAAGATGGCGGGCTTCCCTGCTGAAATGGGCAACGGAAAAGTTTCCGGCGCGCTCGTGCAGGGTCCCATGCACAAACCCTCTGCGGACGGTTCCGTGATCTACCTCAACGCCGGCTCGAACGTACAGGGCGTCCTCGAACGCATCGAACAGTCGGGTGGAAAAGTGGTAATGCCGCGTACACAGATCTCGCCCGAGATCGGTTACATGGCTTTTTTCATGGACAGCGAAGGCAACCGCATGGCGCTGCACGGGCAGAACTGAGCGATCTCCTTTTCACCAATGAAAAAACCGGGGCGATCCCGGTTTTTTTTCGAAAAAATCCTATTTGATAAGCATCCTATTCTTCCGGTCCGTCCCTAAATACCTGCGTTAAAAACGCAATGCATTCATCAAATCAGGCGGACACTTTTCTTCGCGCTTTGAGGTTTTAATGAATAAGAACAAGCTTTCCCGTTTCCGGGTTCTCCCCTTCTGTCCGGACTGTATAGAAATAAGTCCCCTCCGCCAGCTGTGAAATATCTACGGTCTGTTGCTTTTCACCTGATAAAACACGCGTCAGCACAAGGCGCCCGGACTGGTCATAAAAATCAACCGTACCGGTTTTGTCTTCAGGAACATTCCGGCGGATCGTCAATTGACCGGAAGAAGGATTTGGAAATACGTTTCCGGAGGACCGCGCATTGTCTGCATACGAATCAGACGAAAGCACACATCCGGATGAATCGGAAAAAATATTTGACCCCGTAAGCAGCAGATTCAGCATGTTGTTCGTAATGATCTGCACCTTCACACTGTCTGGTCCACCGAATCCTCCTGAAGAAGATCCCGTATTTTCTCCACACCAATTCGAAGATGCAACATTTATAATATTACCAGCAGCCGGCGCTTTGTGCAGGGCGATGAATGTACAATAACCTGTCTGCGGGGAGTTGGGGTAATAAACGCTTTCCCCGTAATCATAACCGATCAGCTCAATTCTGCAGAAACCGAGAGAAACGGAATCTAGAATAGGATCGCTCACAGAATTAAATCCCGCAATCAGCGCGCCATCATCTTCATTCGACTTGCAGCTGAGCGTGCTGTGGTATGACAGTCCGCTGCCCGCAAGTATAGGAGAAGAAGGGTTGGTAATTCTGAATCCGTACCAGCCATGATAAGCTGCCTGGTTCGCATAGGCGCCATGTACCCAGTCCACACCGATGCTGTTAAGCACAGGGTATTGAAGAGTCGGCAGCGGCCAGTTGATCGTTTTCAGCAGCGGGTTCGGTTCGGGATCGAGCGT
>DASTSF010000405.1:0-18423 GCA_035760825.1 Bacteroidia bacterium | reverse complement strand
GGTAAAACGAATTGCACACAAACTAATTTCTATTAAGCACAAAGAAGTTGAATTACTTGAACCATATGATGACAATGAGTTTAATACCATATCAGTAAACTTTGAGCAATTTTTAGAGCGAATTCGCAACGAACTATGTGTTCCCAAAAACATGTTGCGTTTAAGTATGAACGTAAAAGAGCAGGACATCAAAATGATTTACATTCCTTGGACACTAAAACTTGCAAGACAGAAATGATTATTAGCAACCAAATAAAACGAGATGACTGCAAACTTGCACCGCCACTTCATCGAGGGAGCAGTCGGGCAGCAGGTAACAGCGTGTATGTGGCAATAGCAGTTGAAGTGGTAAATCAAAGGTTTGAGCCTCTAAGAAACATTGTGCTAAGCGGACAAGAAAGTGCTTCGAAAACCGCCACAAGTTATATACGCAATCCGTTATGAGGGGTTATTTCACCGATATGAGGACTCATTTCGCCGAAATTCTACCGACCTAATTTGCTGAACGCAAGGCCTCTGCCCTGGTGAAAAATCCGCGGGTGTTTACTGTAAAATAGACCTGCGGATTTTGGGATAAAGAGGTATCTGTTTTTTTTATACCTTTTCCTCTCAATTCCACAGCGTTAAGCTGTCCCTCAAATGTCCACGGCACGGATATTTCCGTTTATCATCTTCACGTTTGCAATCAGTCCTGCGCTTTTTGCCGGGAATAATTCTGCTCCCGTTCAGAAGCTGGATGCGCCCCTGCTCAGGTTCGAGGAGAATAAAAACCAGTTCGATCCGCGTGTTGTTTACGAAGCTGATCTTACACGCAGCGGAAAGGTTTTTTTCGAAAAGAATGCGTTCACGTATCTTTTCTGGAACGCCGATGAGATCGAACAGCTTCATCACCCGTCACCGGTGAACGGCGTTATTTCCCCGGACCAGGATGTCACGGTTCATTACCATTGCTTCCGTGCGGAATTTCTCGGGGCGAACAGTGATCCGTTCATTTCGGCCGGTCTTCCTGCTCCGTATTACAAGAATTATTTTTTGGGAAATGACCCGGCGAAATGGGCGCCCGAAGTTCACCTGTATGATGAGATGGATTACAATGAGCTCTATCCTTCGGTGGGCGTTCATCTCTACAGCCGTGACGGAAATCTTGAATATGATTTTAAAGTCGATGAGGATGGCGATCCGTCCGTGATCCGCATCAATTATGCGGGTGCGGACAAAGTTTCATTGAACGACGGGAACCTCGTCATTCACACTTCGCTCGGCGATGTGACGGAACAGCGCCCGTATGCATACCAGGTTATCGACGGAAGGGAAACAGCAGTGAGGTGCCGTTATGTCCTGCACGGAACGGTCGCTTCCTTCGAGTTCCCGGATGGATATGATCATGCCTGGCCGCTTGTGATCGATCCCACGCTGGTCTGTTCTACGTTCAGCGGCTCCACGTCCGATAACTGGGGTTACACGGCAACGTATGACGCGCAGGGCGATATTTATTCCGGCGGCATCGGCACGGCGATCGGTTACCCGACAACCGCCGGCGCATTCCAGACGACATTCGGAGGCGGTGGCTCCGGCGGAAATGCTTACCCGTTCGACATCACGCTCACAAAATACAATCCGTCCGGTACCGCGCTTCTCTTTTCCACTTACCTCGGCGGATCCGATAACGAACAGCCGCAGAGTATTGTCGTGGACAGCAACGACGAGCTGTGCGTGATCGGCAGAACGTATTCTTCGAATTTTCCCGTTACTGCCGGCGCGTACGACGTGAGCTACAACGGCAACGCGGATATCATCGTGACGAAATTCAATTCCACGGGAACTGCACTTGTCGGTTCGACGTTCGTCGGCGGAAGCGGTGACGACGGCGTGAACATCACCGCGAATTTTTACACGTGGATGTCGCTGAAATATAATTACGGCGATGACGGCCGCAGCGATATCATCACCGACAATGCGGGCAACTGCTACATCGCATCTTCCACGCAGTCGGCGAATTTCCCGGTCACCGGCGGCGCTTACCAGTCTTCATTCGGCGGCGGAACGCAGGACGGCTGCGTGTTCAAGCTCAACAGCAACCTCACGTCGATGACATGGAGCACGTTCCTCGGCGGCAGCGGCGATGATGCGGTTTACTCCATCCAGCTCGATGGAACGAACAGCGTTTATGTTTCCGGCGGAACCAGCAGTTCAAATTTCCCGACGACACCGGGAACGCTCCACACGACTTTCCAGGGCGGCACGGCAGACGGATTTATTTCCCATCTCGATCCTTCGGGCGTAGCCATGTTGCAGTCGACGTTCATCGGCACGAACGGTTACGACCAGGCGTATTTCATTCAGCTCGACAACAGCAGCAACGTGTATGTGTACGGCCAGACGGCGGGCGCCTACCCGGTGAGCGCAGGTGTGTATTCCAACCCGAACAGCGGGCAGTTCATTCACAAGATGAATGCATCGCTGAGCTCCACGTTTTACTCCACTGTTTTTGGATCAGGAACAGGCACGCCGAATATTTCGCCCAGCGCTTTTCTTGTCGACACCTGCGAGAATGTGTACGCGGCGGGTTGGGGCGGACAATGCATTCCCTACGGAAGCACGGGCACAACGGTTGGTCTGCCCGTCACTTCGAACGCGTTCCAGTCGACGACGGACGGATGCGATTTTTATTTTTTCGTGCTGAAGAAAAACGCGATCTCGCTTTGGTACGCAACTTACTTCGGCGGAAACCTCGGTTCGGATGAGCATGTGGACGGCGGCACAAGCCGTTTCGATAAACGCGGCGTGATCTACCAGTCGGTCTGCGCAGGTTGCGGCGGCTCGCAGAACTTTCCGACAACGCCCGGCGCATGGTCGACGACGAATAACAGCTTCAACTGCAACAACGCGGTCATCAAAATGGATTTCCAGCTGGTGAACCTCAGCGCGGTTGCCGTTGCTTCTCCGTCGGACAGCATCTGCCTCGGTACGACGATGAGCTTTGCGAACAATTCCATCGGCGCACAGGATTACGAATGGAATTTCGGGGACGGAAGCCCGGCCGATACGAGTACGGCGCCTTCGCACCAGTACACAACGCCCGGCTCTTACACGGTTACGCTTATCGCGATCGATTCGCTCGGGTGCAACACATCCGACACGACGCAGATCTATGTTACTGTTTTGCCCGTGCCGGTTGTTGATCTCGGGCCTGACACGACGTTTTGCGGAACGCCGAACCTCACGCTTGACGCGGGTAACCCGGGCGCGCAATACACATGGAACACGGGCGCGACTTCGCAGACGATCAATGTGAACAGCGCAGGTACTTACTGGGTGACGGCCGGCAACGGCGTGTGCAGCGATAAGGATACGATCACGGTAAGCGTATTCACTCCGCCTGATCTCGGAGGAGATACGACGTTATGCGAAGGAAACCCGGTTACGCTCGATGCAGGAAACCCGGGAAGCACCTACGCATGGAGCACGGGTGCAGCCACGCAGACGATCAGTGTGAACAGTTCGGGAACGTATTCCGTGACAGTGACGTCGGGAACGTGCCAGCTTTCGGATTCGATCATCGTCAATTTTGTCGCTGTGCCGCAGGTTGATCTTGGTCCTGATCTTTCGCTCTGCCCGGGACAAACAGCGACGCTCAATGCCGGTAATCCCGGCGACACCTATTTGTGGAGCAACAATTCCATTGAAGACAGCATTACGGTTTCCGCCGGCGGAACGTATTACGTCACGGTGTGGAACAGCGGGTGCAGCGCATCGGATTCTGTCAACGTCCAGGCAATCGCTCCGTTCGATCTCGGGCCGGATGTCAATCTCTGCGACAACGCCGGGATCCATCTTGTCTCTGAAAACCTGGGCGGTGCGTCGTACCTGTGGTCGACAGGTGACACTACATTTTCGATCGAGGTGAATGAAGCGGGCACATATTGGGTGAACATCAGCACCGGCAATTGCATGCTCACGGATACGATCGACGTGATCGGCGGGTTCGGTCCTTCCACGGTTTACGTTCCGAATTGTTTTACACCGAACCACGACGGGAAGAATGATATTTTTTACGCGGAAGGTGTCGATATTATTTCTTTTCACATGATGATCTTCGATCGCTGGGGCGAGATGATCTTCGAAAGCTATGACATGGGACAGGGATGGGACGGAACGTACAAAGGCGACAAAGTCCCCAATGATGTTTATGTCGTCGTGATCGATTTCACCACGCAATGCTCCGGGGAAAACACCGTGCGGAAGATCAGCCACGTGTCGGTGTATAAATGATCCGTCTCCGGCATTCCTGTAAATACAATTGGTGTAACGACAACCCGGTGCTGCGTGCATAGTTTACAGTCGTATGCGTGAATGTGCGGGGAATCACGTATTCATTTGATCGGCATCAGGGAAATGCCGGCGGGGGTAGAATAATTTTGGTGAGCAAAACAAACCTATTGTTCAACTAAAAAACAACTACCATGTCACTCATTAAACGCAACAACGGCAACGCCCCTTCAACCCGTACTTTTTTTTCAGACTTTTTCGATGCGGACCGCTTTTTCCGCGAACCTTTTCTTTCGGTAACGGATGGGGAATGGGTTCCCGCTGTTAATGTCGTGGAAAATGAAAAGGATTTCAGCATTGAGCTTGCGGCTCCCGGTTTCAAAAAATCGGACTTCAAGGTGAATGTCGAAAACGGGATCCTGAATATTTCCGCAGAAAAGAAAACGGAAAAGGAAGAGAAGGAAAAAAATTACACGCGCCGCGAATTCAGCTATAATTCGTTCAGCCGTTCATTTTCCCTCCCGGAAAATTCCAATGAAGAAAACGTCGCGGCAAAATACGACGACGGCGTGCTGAAGCTGACACTGGCGAAAAAAGTTCCCGGGTCGCCGAAAGCGAAAAAAGAAGTCGAAGTGGCATAAGCCCGGTGATGAAATAAAAGGAGGCCCGTAAGCCTCTTTTTGTTTTCTGGATCACCGCCCCGCTAAAAAAAATGAACATGAATTTTCTGAGAGGATCATTGTATATCGGCGCCATAAGAGAAACGAAGATATTCGTTCACTGGACGTTTTTCCTGCTGATCGCGTGGGTGTTTATTTCAGCGTACAGGGAACACGGGGATCTCGGCCAGGGGATCATTTCTGTTTTATTCGTACTTGTCTTTTTCGCCTGCATTACACTGCACGAGTTCGGGCATATCACGGTTGCCCGGAGGTACGGCTGCTATTCGAAAAAGATCACTCTGCTCCCCATCGGCGGTGTCGCGTCGATGGACAAGATCCCGGAGAAGCCGTTGCAGGAAATGCTGATGGCGCTTGCAGGACCCTGGGTGAACTTTGTCATCGCCGCGTTCATCTGGCTTTTCCTTTGGATATCGAAAGGACTTCCATCGTCCGCGGTGATCACTACGCTGACGCGCGATAATTTTCTTTACGTGCTGATGACGGCCAATCTTGTCGTGGCTTTCTTCAATCTTATTCCCGCCTTCCCGATGGATGGCGGTCGTGTGCTGCGTGCCATTCTTGCCATGCGGTTTCCCCGCGAACGCGCGACGAAGATCGCGGCGAATGTGGCGCAGGTGATCGCTGTTGTATTTGTTATCACCGGGCTTTTTGTGAATGTCTGGCTGACATTCATCGGTGTGTTCGTATTCCTCGGCGCAACAAGCGAGGCGACGGCAGAAATGACAAAATCATTGCTGAGCCATTACCATGTGCGGAATGTATTGATGCACAGGTTTACCTGTCTTTCGCCGGAAGAAGACCTGGAAAGCGCAGCGCGAAAATGCTCGATGGCAGCGAGCAAAGCTTTGTCGTAACGGAGAACGGGAATGTTACCGGTATTCTCACGCAGAAAGAGCTTGTGCACGGACTGAGCCAGGACGGGAAACATACCCGGGTTGCGGACGTGATGCGGAGAGATTTTCTTTCGCTTGCGCCGCAAATGCACCTGGAAGATGCCATGCAGAAGATGCTTGCAGCAGGTCAGTACCTGTGTCCCGTGATGGAAAACGGCAGGCTGGCCGGTGTGATCGATCTGCAGAATATTAACGAGTTCATCCTCATCAACGGCGCAATACGGAAAAAGGAAATCACCGGCTCCGGCGTCAGCGATGAATAAAAAACAAAATCATGTTACGAAGGATCGTTTGTCCCATTGATTTTTCTCCGGCAGCACGCAACGCCGTACAATATGCGGCAAAGCTCGCACAGTTGAGCGGGGCCGGGCTGGAGCTCGTCTATTTCCAGTATCATTCTTCGCGGGCCCTCATGGCGGTTGCGGGAAGAAAAAAAGCGGATGCAGAGGCGCATGTGATGAAAGTGGCGCGCGAGCTGGAAAATCTCGCTGCCGAATTGAATAAAATGTTCAGCATCTCCTGCGGAACGGGCGTGGAAACCGGTGAGGAAACCCTCACGGAAGCGATAGCTGGAAAAGCCGGTCCGGGTGATCTTATTGTTGCCGGCACTAACGGCGCAGACGATCTCTTCCAGGATTTTTTCGGATCCAACGCTTATAATCTTGCCGTGCATGCGGGATGTCCCGTGCTGGTTGTACCGGAACAGGTGGAATACCGTACACTCACGGAAATCGTTTTTGCGTGGGACTATGATCCGGAAAGCAGGCCTTTATTTGTCCGGCTGAAAGAGCTGGCCGGAATGCTCGGTGCGCAGATCACCTTCCTGCACGTGAGCAGGCACATCAGTGACGTAAGCAAGGATATTTTCAATGCGCTGAAAGAAAAAGTGGGAGAAGTGTTCAGTGAAGGCGAAGCGAAGTTCGAACGTATTATCGCTCCGCATCCGCAGGACAGCATTGATGAATACATGCGCGGAAAGGAAAGCGCTGTTCTCGCGCTGGCGGTTCAGAAAGGAAAAATGCTGCGGGAAATATTGCGCGAAAAACACGGCAGCGAAGAAGAGCTTACGGCAGCTTACCCGGTGCTCGTGATGCATGCATGATAAAAAAGGTGGAAGAATAATTTATGCCGTAAGGTATTTTTCATACCATTCCGCAGCTTCTTTTGCAACTTCGGAAAGCTTTCCCTTTTCTTCGAAAAGATGTGAAGCGCCCTCGATGATCCTCATCTCGTGCACGCAGGTAAGATGCGCGGACGCTTCGCGGTTTAGAAGAATGACTGAAGTATCAAGTCCCCCGACAATAAAAAGGGTGGGAGCGGTGACGCCGCGGATATCGCCGGCAAGATCGGGACGTCCGCCTCGTGAAACGACGGCGCCAATTTCATTCCCCAGGTGCGAAGCAGCTTTCAGCGCCGAAGCGGAACCCGTGCTGGCGCCGAAATAACCGGTACGCAGGTCCTTTGTGCCCGGAATTTTTTTGATCCAGCGTGTAACGGAAATAAGGCGCTGCGTGAGAAGATCGATGTCAAAACGGTTTTCATAAATGCGATCCTCTTCTTCCGTCAGGAGGTCGAACAGCAGCGTTGCGAAATTTTTACGGTGAAGGATTTCCGCCACAAACCGGTTTCTTGTGCTCAGCCGGCTGCTCCCGCTTCCGTGTGAAAAGATCACGACACCTCCTGCCTTTCCCGGGACGTCGAGCAAAGCGGGAAGCGTTATGTCCCCGATGGGAATGAAGATCTCTTCAGCGTTCATGTAATTTCTTTTTCCGACCCGTGTGGAGCGTTTTCGCTCAGCAGCTGCACGACTTCTTCATCGCTCACCTGGGCAAAATCTGCATAAAATGCACTTACGCCCGGGAAATCAGCGGGAGTGTAAAGACAAATAAATTCATCGGCTTCCGTTTTTATCCGTTCTGTTCCACGTGACGGAGCGACCGGCACTGCGACGACTATGCTCCGCGGTTCTTTTTTGCGCAGCGTGCGTATCGTTGCAAGCAACGTATTTCCGGTGGCTATCCCGTCGTCCACTACAATCGCCGTGCGACCCTTCAGCGCTACAGGTTTTCGGGCGCCCATGTAGAGATCATATCTTTTCTGCAGGAGCTCGCGGATCTTTTTCGTTTCGCGCAGGATGTATTCCTGCGAAACGTCCGCGTGTTCATCGAGCACGACCGTGTCGGGCGATACGGAACCGATCGCGTATTCGCTGTTGGCAGGATGCCCGATCTTTTTGGACAGCGCAATGTCGAGCGGAAGGGAAAGTGTTTCAGCTACCACTTTAGCTACTTCCACACCTCCGCGCGGGATGGCGAGAATAACGCTGTCGGTGCCCCGGAATTTCTCCAGCGCTCCAGCTAATCGCAAGCCGGCTTCTGCACGGTTGCTGAAAAGGAGGGTTCGCATTTCTCTGTACAGTTTTATTGACATACGAGCGCTAAGCTATCAGGGTTGCGTTCCATTCGCTTTGATATACATCACGGCGCATCATGATTTGATGAATTGGCCCCGCAGTGCGGATAGTTGTTATTTGTGAAAAAACAGGAATCATGAGAACAAGAGGAGGAAATAAATGGAACGAAGAAATGCCGGGAAAGCAGGAAGCTGCGGATTTCATCTGTGAATGCGCCCACGGACTGGAAAATGCATCCGGTCTCGATGCGTTGATGGAGGCGATAGGGGACGCGCAATATGTGCTTCTCGGCGAGGCTTCGCACGGTACGCACGAATATTATACCTGGCGCACGCACATTACCAGGCGCCTTATCGCGGAAAAGAATTTTTCTTTCGTTGCGGTAGAAGGCGACTGGCCGGATTGTTACCGCCTGAACAGGTATGTGAAAGGATACGCGGATGCCGGGAATTCCGCAAAGGAAGTCCTGCAGGAATTCAACCGCTGGCCCACGTGGATGTGGGCGAACTGGGAAACTGTCGCGCTTGCGGAATGGCTTCATAAGTTCAACCGGAACCAGGCGCCGGGAAGAAAAGCAGGATTTTACGGACTCGATGTGTATAGCCTTTGGGAATCCATAGAAGCGATCATAAAATACCTGGAACGGACGGATCGTGTTGCTGCGGAAGCAGCGCGGAAAGCGGTGCGGTGCTTTGATTCGTTCGGGCATGACGAAGGTCGCTCCTACGCGCAGGCGGCTGCGCTCATTCCTGCCTCCTGCGAGGAAGAAGTGACGGACCTGCTTGCGACCGTCAGGAGGGGAATGAAGCATTACAATACCGATCCGGAAGGCGCTTTGAACGCCGAGCAGAATGCGGTGGTTGCAGTTCACGCAGAACATTATTACCGGACAATGATGAAGGGCGGGATTTCTTCATGGAATGTGCGTGATCATCACATGACCGAAACGCTTGAACGTCTTGTCAATTTTCACGGGACAGGATCGAAAGCGATCGTGTGGGAGCACAATACGCACATCGGCGATGCGCGCGCAACCGCCATGTCGGCCGGAGGCATGGTGAATGTGGGTCAGCTGCTCAATGAGAAATACGGCAGCCGGAAAGTGTTCCGTGTAGGTTTCGGTTCATACAGCGGGAGTGTTATCGCAGGGAAAGAGTGGGGCGAAAAAATGGAACGCATGAATGTCCCGCGCGCCATGGAGGGAAGCTGGGAAGAGCTGCTGCACCGGACAGGTATGACTGTTTTTTACCTGCTTACCGAAAGCCTGAAAAAGAAACATTTTTTCCGTGAAGCGCTGGGGCATCGCGCTATCGGGGTCGTTTATCACCCGGAATATGAACAGCACGGTAATTATGTGCCGAGCATTATTCCTTTACGTTATGAAGCGTTTGTTTTTATTGACCAGACGAAAGCGCTGCACCCGCTTCATGTTCCTGCGAGTGAAAGCCAGGTCCCGGAAACATACCCGTGGGGAATATGAACATGTCGCGGTGATGGGGGAACTCACAGACGACACGAAACCGGAGAAAGGAAAAAAAACACTTATTCATTTTCCCGCTGCGGGGAAACTTCAGGCTCCGGCTCCGGCGTAATTTCAGGCGGGTTGCGGACAGGTTCTGTTTTTTCCGGGAGCGGAGTAATTTCCGGGGCCGGGGGAGTAACCGGTTCGACCGGTTTAGGCTCTATTTCGGGTTTTTTCTTTCCGGCTTCCATCGGGCGTACGCGGCAATATTGCGGTGAAACGGCGGTATGCATTTGCATGAGGGATTTTTTTCGGTTACAAAATAAGTTCGTGCACAAAAGTTTTGCGAGGAAAGAGATCACAGGAGCGCATGACGCCGGTCATCACACACCGCAAACACGGAAACCATCCGCGGCCTATTGTTCCGCCGCGAAAGTGCTGGTCAGAACCTGAGCTTTTCCAGTTTTTTAATGTCCGGTATGCGGATCTCCCCGTTATCGGTTTCGATCAGTCCTTCCTCGCGGAAATCGGTCAGGTTGCGGCTCACCGATTCGGGTGAAATACCGGCGATACCTGAAATATTTTCACGGAGCCCGGGAAAAGAAACTTCTCCCGAAGATTTCTGCTCGTATTTTTTCGCGATGAGCAGGAGCGCTTCTGCCACGCGTTTCCGGGCGGAGTCGTACGCCAGCTTGAGGAGCTTTGTTTCCGCCGTATTCATATTGTTCGACATCATCCGGATAAACTGCAGTGAAACTTCGCGGCTTGAATACAGCAGAGCGAGAAAATCTTTTTTCGGGATGAGCGCTACTTCGCTGTTCTCGATCGCCTGCGCCGATTGCTGGTAAGCGCCTTCTTCAAGCATCGCCTGGTAACCGAAGAAATCACCGGCTGAATAAATATCGAGGAGCAGCTCTTTTCCCCATTCGTTTGTTTTGCTGGTCTTGATCCGGCCGCTCACCACGAAGAAAAGATAGTTTGCCGTATCGCCTTCCATGTAAACCATGTCTTTCGCGCGCAGCTTCTTCACCGTTTTCCCGCTGGAAAGATTTACCAGTTCCCCGATGGACTGCGCTTCCGCCATAAATTCATCCAGCCCTTCGAGGTTCTGCGCATATTTTTTCTTCAGCAGGTTGCTCCGCCGTATGCGGGCTTCCACCACGCGCAGGAGCTCGTCTCCCTCGAAAGGTTTGGTCAGGTAATCGTCCGCACCGAGGTCCATTCCCAGCCTGAAATCGGATTTCTCGGATTTCGCCGTCAGGAAAACAAAAGGAACACCGGAAAGATGCGGAACGTTGTTCATCGCGCGGAGAACGCCATAGCCGTCCAGCTCGGGCATCATCACGTCGCACAGGATAAGATCAGGTTTCTGGTTATGCGCTTTTTCGAGACCATCCTTGCCGTTGATCGCTTCGGTCACCGAATAACCGGCAAGTTCGAGAAGCTCTTTCGTGTTTTCTCGCATTTCGGGGTTGTCTTCAATAAGGAGAATTGTATTGCTCATGGGTGTGTGGATGTTGGTGTGTTTCCTGGTAAAATTTGTTCCGCAACGTTATGGCCAAACCGTGGGATGCAAAATGACCGGCACCCGACTTCATCAAAGGAAAGGATGACTTTTATCAATCTGTACCCGTTTAGGACTCCCGGAACTGCTCTTCAGGGATGAAAACGGTTGGCCGGTACACAATAACGCCCGGCATCCGCTTTGAAGAGCAACCACACCAAAACAATGATGATGAAGATCAATACGGCAATGAGAATACTTTTCCAATCGGTTTTCATGCAGGATTTTAGAACAAAGGAACAGCAGGGACCGTGATGATAAAAGGAAGAACGTCATGCGAACGATTGATCTCTGCACAGTAAAACAAGAAGGTGCGGCTCTGCAGGGAATAAAAAAAAGAGCAGGCATTTCTGCCTGCTCTTCCTGGGGCGATAAACTCCGGTTATTTAGAGACCTGGAGACGCATCGTTACCTTTTGTCCGCCGATGTACATCTGTACAAAGTAGGAGCCCTGGCTCAATCCGTCGGTAGAGATCTGTGTTTTCGGAGTCTTCGGCTCATTTGCAAACACTACTTGGCCGAGCATGTCATAGATTTCCACGCGGTCGATCACGGAATTTCCTGCGTCGATCGTGAAGTTATCATTTGCCGGGTTCGGGTAAAGTTTCACGCCGCCGTCAATCGAGTGGTTGACAACACCGCTTACCACAGACACGAGGAAGATTCCTGAGCTGGTGCAGCCGTTTGCATCTGTAACGATCACAGAGTAAACGCCGGGTGCAACGTTGGAAATATCCTGCGTGGTAGCGCCGTTGCTCCACAGGTAAGTATACGGACCTGTTCCGCCGGTTACTGTCAGGCTTACTCCGCCGTCATTGGTTGACTGTGAAGTTGCGTCGGTGATAACACCGTTGACAATAAGCGCATTTGCAGGCTGCGATACGGTGAAGGCCTGTGAATAGACACAACCGTTACCATCAGTCAGCGTTACGGAATACGTACCGGCAGAAAGATTGAAGATATCTTCCGTCGTCTGGTTGTTCGACCAGTCGAAATAGTACGGGTGAACACCACCGCTGATGCTGAGGTCAATCACGCCGTCATTACCGCCTGAGCATACAACATCGCTCACCGTGTAATTCATAACAAGCGGGGAAGGCTGGGTGATGATCACCATCTGCGTTTCAACACATCCGTTGGCATCTTTCACGTAAACAGTGTAGTTGCCTGCGGTAAGGTTGAGGAATGAGCTTGCAGACTGGTAATTGATACCGTTAAGGCTGTAGGTAAGCGTACCTGTTCCGCCCATTGCCATGATGTAGATAGCTGCATCATTTCCACCGTAGCACGCTACGTTGAGCTGGCTTACGTTCATCGTAATTGCGGCCGGTTCGTTCACCGTGAAATAAGCTGAACCAAGGCAGCCCGCTGCATCGCGCACGATCGTGTAATACGTACCTGCATACAGGTTGTTGAACACGTTGCTGGACTGGAACGGAGCTTCGTTGTCGATCGCATAAGCGAGCGTGCCTGCGCCGCCGGCTGCGTTCACAATAACGCTTCCGTTATTGCTTCCGTGGCAGGTAACATCAGTTGATGAAGTCGTAACCACGATAGCGTTCGGCTGGGTAAGAGTGACTGAAGTCTGGCCTACGCAACCGTTTGCATCCTGCACAAGAACGTTATAGTTTCCTGCGTCAAGTCCTGTGAAGGAATTCGAAAGCTGCCAGGTTGTGCCCACGCTGTACTGGAGCGTGCCTGTTCCGCCGCTTACTGAATTCACAGTGATCGTTCCGTCTGTTCCGTCGTGGCAGGCTACGTTCGTGCTGCTGACTGAAGTGATGGAAGGACCGTTTGCATCATTGATGAAAGTGGTAAGCACATTCTGGCAACCGTTTCCGTCGCGTACGATCACGTTGTATGTTCCGGAGGTGAGGCTGCTGAATGAACCGCTGCTGTTGAAATTGGTTCCGTCAATGCTGTAAGTATAACCTGAACCTGTTCCGCCGCTGCCGACTGCGAGAAGTGTACCGTTTGCATTACCGCAGGTAGAAGCACCGGTTGTGATAGAAGCAGTAACAAGTGTAGGCTGGGTGATCGTTGCGTTAACGAGCACCTGGCAACCGTTCGCATCACGAATGGTGATCATGTACGTTCCGCTTTCGAGCTCGTCGAACGTGCCGGAAGACTGCCATTCTTCACCATTGAGGCTGTAGATATACGGAGCAGTTCCGCCCGTTGCAGTAGCTGTAATTCCGCCGTCGTAGCTTCCGTTGCATCCTGCATTGATAACAGAGGTGCTGGCCGTAAGCGCGGTGGGTTCGGTAACCGTGACGGAAGAAGTGGCAACACATCCTGCGATGTCACGGACATAAACCGTGTAGGTTCCTGCTGTGACTCCCGTGAACATGCTTCCTGACTGGTAATTGACGTTATTGAGGCTGTAAGAATACGTTCCTGTTCCGCCTGTTGCAGCAGTCGCTGTGACCGTTCCGTCGTTATCTCCATGGCAGCCTACAGGTGTAGAGCTGACCTGGAAAGAAATTGCCGGCGGTTCGTGCAGCGTGATCTCCATTGCGGAAGAGCAGCCGCTTGCGTCTTTTACCATAGCAAGATAATCTCCGGCAGGAAGGTTCAGGAATGAACCGTTTGTCTGCCAGGTGTTACCGCCATTGGTGCTGTACTGAAGTGTACCGGATCCGCCTGTTCCGTTCAGAACGATCGTTCCGTTGCTTCCTGAGTTGCAGGAAATGTTCGTCATGGAAACGAGCGTAAGCGAAGGAGCGCCCTGGTCGTTCACGGCAGCGTTGGTGCTGGTCGTGCAGCCGTTCGCGTCTTTCACTGTTACTGTGTAAAAATCGGAGCCGAGACCCGTAAACGAATTGCTGGATTGGTACGGGTTGCTGTTGAGCTGGTACTGAAGTGTTCCGGTTCCGCCGCTTGCGGAAATGAGAAGCGCTCCGTCAGCGTTGCCGCAGCTGGAATTCGTTGAAGAAACGTTGCTGATCACAATTGCAGAAGGCTGTGTGATCGTAACAGAGCCGGTTGAAATGCAGCCGACGTTATCCTGTACGTAAGTTGTATACGTTCCTGCGCCGAGACCGCTGAACATATTTCCTGGCTGGAAACCTGTTGCGTTGATTGAATAGGAATAAGGAGAAGAACCTCCCGTTGCATTGATCGTAATCGTTCCGTTCGATCCGCCGTTGCAGCTGACCGAAGTAGCCGTAGCGTTTGAGCCGAGACCTACAGAGATCACATCCGTTTTCGTAGCTGATCCGTCTGTAAACCAACCGTCGATCATGCAGGTAAGCGTGACCGTGTAAGAACCTGCAGTTGCATACGTGTGTGTCGGGTTCGCAGCATGTGAAACCGGTGACGCATCACCGAAGTTCCAGGTATAAAAGTAATTGCTGCCGCTGTAGTTGCTCAGCCCGATGATGTTGAACATGCTGTCCGTCGTCATGATGGACTGGTTGGAGAACGTTACGGGCGTTCCGACAGAAGCGCAGTTGCTGCTTACTGAGAACGCAGGCGTAATGTAATGCGTCATGCGGGGAACGAGGTAGAAATCTCCGTCCTTGCTGAAGTTGGTCATCGCGCTGGTCCAGTTATGGCCCGTCGATGTTCCGGCAAGTGACGCGAGATCCTGTCCCAGTCCTTCACCGTCGCCGGTATACTGGAGCTGGAAAGACGATCCCCAGGGAGATGCATTCCGCAGCTCGACGGTAATGGCATAGTTGTTATTTACCGTTACTCCGCCACCGGGGAAATTCACCGTCATGTAGCTGGAGAAGTTGTCAAACCACCACCAGGTTACATTTACTGATTGAATAGTGGTCGTCGGTCTTCCGTTCGCATCTACGTTGGCAATGCTCACGCGCAGCGGAACTCCGCCGACTACACCGGGATAGTTGCCGTAAACGCGTACGCTGTTCACTTTTCCGGCAACCGAATAGTGATACGTTTGTGCGGCCATTTCTTCCTGGCCATTTTGCAGGGTGTAATAACCCGTAGGGCCCGTGTTTTTCGAATCCACATAATTGTTCAGATCCGTACACGTTACCTGCGCCTTCAATCCCGCCATTGCGAGGAGGAAAGCAAACATTGTTAATGTAAGGTTTCTCATAGTTGTTTGTTTTTAATTATCGGTTTACTGTGTATCCCGTTTTCCGGATACGCTGCAAACATATTACCGGTACCGCGCGGACTTCTTGATGCGCGTCAAATGCCCCGGTGATTATTGCCATCCCTGTGAAGCGTCAGCAGGAAACCGGAATTGTATGACGGATGTCAGGAAACAAGGAACCGGCACGAAAAAAACAAAGCAGGCAACTTTTGTTACCTGCCCGTTCTTTCCCGAGAAAAATGGAATGCTGTTCAGCCGGCCTGTGAAAGAAGATAATTCTGCAGGCCGAGATTTTCGACCAGGCTGTTCTGTGTTTCGAGCCAGTCGAGGTGACGCTCTTCATCTTTGAGTATGGAAACCAGGAGGTCGCGTGTTCCGTTGTCGTCCTGTTCCGAAACAAGCCCGATGCTTTCGTTATACATTTTAACGGCTTCCAGTTCTGCATCGCGATCGCTTTTGAATTGCTTCGCGACATCGTTGCCGATGGAAATTTTCTTCATGCCGTGGATCTCGGGCATTCCTTCGAGGAAAAGGATGCGCGCGATGAGTTTTTCCGCATGTCCCATTTCATCGATCGCACGTCTTTTGATCACATCGTGCAGCTTCGTGTAGCCGAGGTTCTCGCAGATCTCCGCATGCACGACATACTGACCGATCGCTGTCAGCTCGTCGGCGAGGAGCTCGTTCAGGCGGGAAATAATTTTTTTGTTGCCTTTCATGTCTATGAATTTTGAATATGAATTACGGGTTGGTTTTTTTGTGCTTGAAATACTGTACCTGCCGTTCCCTCTTTTTCAGTTCTTCAATGCTTCCGTAGCCGAGAACGCGACCACTGGTTACTGAAACAAGCTTATAATCCTTTCCTTTTGTGGCGGAAGGATTGCGCCTGCGGTCTTCTTCTGTAATGGGAACGATCATGCGACAGGTTTTTTCAGGAACGGATCTTTTCGGTGCGGACCGTCAGCTCCGCAGGAATCCTGCGGGAATTCTTTGTCCCCCGTGATTTCAGAAGCCGAGCGTTCCTTAAAGAATTCATGAGGAGCTGGACACAGGCCAGCGCGATCAGCGTAAACATCGGTACAGTTCCCATTTTGTTTCTTTTGATTGTCGCAAAAATATCCGCCGGGAGAATCATGCGATGTGATTCACATCAACCGGCAGGAAGACATAGATCATTAATGCAGATGCGGCGATGCCTGGATGGTCAGTGTCACCCCGGCTTGTGACCACTGTCAGGGTGAATGGAAGGAATAGCGGATACTTTTGAAACCTGGTCAAAAGAAATCCACGAAAAAGAACCGAGATGAAAAAATATTTTCCTGTAATGATCCTGCTGATCCTTTCTCTCTGCGGAGGAAAAGAAATAGCTGCGCAAAATGAGCTGGCAGACATCATGAAGAGCGACAGCCTCACACTTCCTGCTATTTCCATTTACCCGGACAGCATCCGGACCGCGATGTGCATTGCCGGTGAATACCCGGAAGTGCTGGTGAAAATGGAAAACTTACAGGGCGCTTCCCAATCTGCGTTTCATGCCATCCTTGCGCCGTACAGCCAGGAAGAGCAGCAGAAGATCTGGGACCTCAGCCGGTATCCTGACCTGTTGCAGCGCATCGGCAGCGGAAAGGAAAATGCGGAAAAGATCGCTGCGGATTACCCGGCTGAGATACACGACCGCATTATTTATGTTGCCGCGAACCGGAAAGATGTCGCGCAGAAGATCGTGAAGCTGCAGCAAAGCGCTGATTCTTCCTTCAACGGGATCATCGCTTCTTATCCTGCGGAAGCGCAGGATGCATTCCGGAAACTCCTGCTGTACCCTGAAACAGTGAAGCTGCTTACCGACAATATGCGGACGACCGTAATGATCGGCGACCTGTACCGGAGAAACCCGAAGCAGCTCGGGCACCAGCTCGATTCCATCCAGATGATCGAAGCGCAGCAGCGCACGCAGGAAGCGAAAGACTGGCAGGACGGACTTGCGAAAGACACAGCAGCGCAGCGGGAGATGAAGGAAGCGGTGAATGAATATGCGCAGCAGAACCCCACGGGAAGCACGGACCTCACATCGCCAACGACAACACAGGTGATCATCGTACAGCAATATGTTTACCCGTATCCGTATTGGTACGGCTACCCGGTGTGGTATGATTACCCGTGCTGGTACCCGACGCCGTGGTGGTATGATTGCGGGTATTACTGCGGACCGCAGGGGTGCGTCTGGATCGGTTACGGGTATCCTTCGCCTTTCTTTTTTCATTGGTATTTCTGGTATTATCCGCATCATTATCATTACCATCATTTTTCAGATTATTGCGTGCATCATTACGAGCATCACCGCCGTTCCACATCGCCTTCCGATGGAGAAATAGGAGGATGGATGCAGGCGCAGCATCCCTACGTTTCACCGGATTTTTTCGTGGACGATGGAAAAAGAGCGGACAGGTTGAAATCGCTTGGAAAAGAGGAAATGGACCGCCAGCAATACAACGTAGCGCATCCCGCACAGCAGGTGTCACGCGATGCATACATCAGGCAGCACAGCGGAAATTATCCGGGTGTACAGGTTGCTCCTCCTCCCGTACCTGCAAAACCCGGCGATGCCAACAGTGGACAAAAGCCATACACACCGCCCCCGGCAAAACCGCAGCGGAATCCTGTTCCGACCAACCCGAACCAGAATACACGCCCGACTTATCCCAACCAGCCGAGGCCGCAGCAGAATCCGCCGCCGCGCAATAATCCTCCGGCGCCGAAACCGAATCCTCCGCAGAAATCTCCTCCGCCGTCTCCGAAAAAGCCGAGATAAAGTGTAAGCGTCAGAAGAAAAAACAAAACCGGGTTGAATTACCCGGTTTCTTTTTTTGCAACCCTGTTAGTGCCCGGCAAAAAACGGATGCCCGGTAATGAGCATCCGTTTTTCGCACATGTTTTTTACAATGCCGGGAACGTGATCGCCGGGTAGAGAAGCGATTTCATTTCTGCGGGAAGCACGTCGGCAATTTTTTCAAGGCTGCCTTCAGAAACATATTTGCGGAGCATCACGAAAACTTTTATCACCGCATCCTGC
>DASTSF010000404.1:0-6812 GCA_035760825.1 Bacteroidia bacterium | reverse complement strand
CGGCCGCGGTTCCGCTTCAATCAGGGCTATGCGGTCAGGACTCCACCTCATCAAAGCCCGGCGGCATTCACGGGATGTAGCGGAATTGCTTCCCGAGGAAACGCGCCGATCCGCCAAGCTGCTCTTCGATCCGCAGCAGCTGGTTGTATTTCGCGATCCTGTCCGAACGCGAAGCCGAACCCGTTTTGATCTGCCCGCAACCCAGCGCCACCGCCAGGTCGGCAATTGTCGTATCCTCCGTTTCCCCGGAACGGTGGCTCATCACGCTCGTGTAGGAATTCGTATGCGCCATCGTCACCGCGTCGATCGTTTCTGTCAGCGTCCCGATCTGGTTTACTTTGATAAGAATCGAATTCGCCACGCCCCTGCCGATGCCGTCCGCGAGACGGTCCGTGTTCGTAACGAAAAGATCATCGCCCACCAGCTGAACTTTATCCCCGATCTCCGCGGTCAGTTTTTCCCAGCCGTCCCAGTCGTCTTCCGCAAGCCCATCCTCGATCGAAAGGATCGGGTACTTTTTGATCCACTCCGCCCAGTAACCCACCATCTCTTCGCTGCTCAGCTTTTTTCCGTCCGACTTTTTGAACGTATATGTTTTCGTCGCCGCATCGTAGAATTCCGAAGTGGCCGCGTCCATCGCAACATAGATATCATCTCCCGGCTTGTACCCCGCCGCTTCGATCGCTTTCAGCACGTATTCGATCGCTTCCACGTTGTTTTTGATATTCGGCGCAAAACCTCCTTCATCACCGACGTTTGTCGCATAGCCCTTGTCTTTCAAAACCTTCTTCAGGTTATGAAAAACTTCCGTCCCCATGCGCAGCGCATCGCCGAAAGTGTCCGCTCCCACCGGCATGATCATGAATTCCTGGAAGTCGATCCCGTTATCCGCATGCGCTCCTCCGTTCAGGATGTTCATCATCGGGATCGGCAGCAGCATCGCATTCACGCCGCCCACGTAACGATACAACGGCTGGCGAGCTTCTTCCGCTGCCGCTTTTGCGCACGCCAGCGAAACACCGAGGATCGCATTTGCACCAAGGTTCGCTTTGTTCGGTGTTCCGTCCAGCGCGATCATCTTTGCATCAATTGCCGCCTGGTCGAAAATGTACGTTCCGTTCAGCTCTTCCTTGATGATGGTGTTCACATTGCTCACCGCTTTCAGCACGCCTTTTCCCATGTACACTTTTTTGTCGCCGTCACGCAGCTCAACCGCTTCGTGGCTGCCCGTGGAAGCGCCCGAAGGCACAGCCGCACGGCCAAGCGTTCCGGTCGTCGTAACGACGTCCACTTCAATAGTTGGATTTCCACGGGAATCGAGAATCTGTCTCGCCTGGATCTGGCCGATAAATGACATAAGCTATGGTGATTGATTAAAGGTTATTTTTCTTTCCTGCCGATGAAAACAGGAACGGATCAGGAAATGGCAGAAGGCTAAACCGCAGCGCCTTTTTTGACGCTGGCCATCAGCTTCACAAAATCATCGAACAGGTACCGCGAATCATGCGGGCCGGGCGCTGCTTCCGGGTGATACTGCACGCAGAAAACTTTTTTCACTTTGTGCCGCAGACCTTCGATCGTATTATCATTCAGGTTCACGTGCGTAACCTCGATATCTTCCTGCTTTGAAACTTCTTCGGCGTTCACTGCAAAGCCATGGTTCTGGGAAGTGATCTCGCTCCTGCCGGTCAGCAGGTTTTTCACCGGGTGATTGATGCCGCGGTGACCATTATGCATTTTGTACGTGCTTAACCCGAACGCCTGCGCGATCAGCTGGTGCCCGAGACAAATACCGAATACCGGTGTTCCGCTGTCGATGAGCTGCTTCACGGTTTCCACTTCATCGTGCATGACCGAAGGATCGCCGGGGCCGTTCGAGATCATAAAGCCATCCGGGCTCCAGGCCATCATTTCCGCAGCAGATGCCTTCATCGGGAAAACTTTCACGTGACAGCCACGCTCGACCAGGCAGCGGACGATGTTCTTCTTCACACCCACATCAAGCAGCGCCACTTTGTATTTCGATCCGGGATCGCCGGAGGTGTACGCTTCTTTCGTGGATACTTTCGAGGAAAGCTCAAGGCCGGCCATCGAAGGCACCTCCGAAAGCTTTTTCTTCAGCACTTCAATATCCATTTCAGAGCTCGAAATGATCGCATTCATCGCGCCCTTATCACGAATGTGACGAACGATCGCCCGCGTATCCACTTCGCTGATGCCCACTATTTTCTCTTCCAGAAAATAGTCCCTGATGGATTTTTCCGCCCCGGGCCGGGAGTAAAATTCGCTGAACTTTTTGCACACAAGCCCCCGGATCTTGATCGAGTCAGACTCAACCTCTTCCTTCCTGATGCCGTAATTTCCAATGTGCACGTTCGCCGCCACAAGGATCTGGCCGTAATAGGAAGGATCCGTGAAGATCTCCTGGTAACCGGTCATCCCGGTATTGAAACATATTTCGCCGGTAGTAATGCCAATGTGGCCCGCTGCTTTCCCGTAAAAAACAGTTCCGTCCTCCAGTAAGAGAACTGCGGGCGGAAGCGCGTTGTATTTAAGTCGGTAGGATCTGGTTTCTTTCTCTTCCACAATCGGATTTATTTAGAAAAGAAAAAGGGATACGGCAAAATTACCTTATCCCTTTTTGGTACTGAAATCAACTTGCTGACAAATTATTCACTTTTCTCCTCAGCGTTGGATTCGTTTGACGTATTCTCTGCCGTTGTATCCGTTGCTTTTGCTTTGGATTTTCCACGGCCGCGGCGCGTGGTCTTCGCCTTCTTGCCTTCGCTCTTCGCATTCAGCATGAGTTCGTTGAAGTCCACCAGCTCGATCAGGCACATGTCTGCGCTGTCGCCTCTGCGTCGCGCCGCCGGTTTGGGACTGATGCTAAGGCTGTAACGGATAATCCGCGTATAACCGCCCGGACGGTTCGCCACTTTCGGGCCGACCTCCTTGAAAAGCTCTGTTACCGCTGCTTTATTTCCCAGCTCGGAAAAAACGGTCCTGCGGTTGTGCTGTGTGTCGTCTTTTGAACGCGTGATCAGCGGTTCAACGTACATGCGCAGCGCTTTCGCTTTTGCTACCGTCGTATTGATGCGCTTGTGCATGATGAGCGACGCCGCCAGGTTGGCCAGCAGCGCACGGCGGTGGCCGTCTTTACGCCCGAGATGATTGTCTTTATTTCCGTGTCTCATTTTAGTCTTACGTATTTACCGCTCAGCGCGGTGATAGTCGATTAGTCGCGATCAAGCTTGTATTTGGTCACGTTCATTCCGAACTGGAGTCCTTTGCTTGCAACAAGCTCTTCAAGTTCCGTCAGCGATTTCTTGCCGAAGTTGCGGAATTTCAGAAGGTCATTCTTGTTAAAAGAAACGAGGTCGCCAAGTGTTTCAACGTCAGCCGCTTTGAGGCAATTGAGCGCGCGAACGGAAAGGTCCATGTCAACGAGCTTGGTCTTGAGCAGCTGGCGCATGTGAAGTGAATCTTCGTCAAACTCCTCGCTGGATTGCTTTTCAACCGTATCCAGTGTGATCTTGTCGTCAGAGAAGAGCATGAAGTGGTGAATCAGGATCTTCGCTGCTTCTTTAAGCGCTTCTTTCGGGTGAACAGAACCGTCGGTAACGATCTCGATCACGAGTTTCTCATAGTCCGTTTTTTGTTCTACACGATAGTTTTCAACGGAATATTTTACGTTACGGATCGGTGTGTAAATAGCATCCACCGGGATAAGACCGATCGGTGCATTCACGGGCTTGTTCTCGTCAGCCGGAACATAACCGCGGCCTTTTTCTATCGTCAGCTCGATCTTGAGCTTCACGTTCGCTTCCATGTTGCAGATCACGAAATCGGGATTGAGCACCTGGAAACCGGAGGTGAATTTTCCGATATCACCTGCAGTCAGCTGCGTTTTGCCCGTAATGTTGACGACAACTTTTTCGCTGTCGGTGGTATCGATCTGGCGCTTGAAACGAACCTGCTTCAGGTTCAGGACGATCTCCGTCACATCTTCCATCACACCCTTGATCGTCGAAAATTCGTGCTCGATGCCTTCAATGCGAAGAGTCGTGATCGCATAGCCTTCAAGCGAAGAAAGAAGAATACGGCGCAGCGCGTTGCCGATCGTGATGCCGTAACCAGGCTCAAGCGGACGGAATTCGAAAAGACCATCCGTTTCGCTCGACTGGATCATTATTACTTTATCAGGTTTCTGGAATGCGAGGATACCCATTTTGATTCTGCTTGTTCGTTAAAAAACATTTATGTTTTCGCCGGTGAATTGCAGGCCACCGATAGCCGTCTTCATCCTTATTTCGAATACAATTCGACGATGAGCTGTTCCTTGATGTTTTCAGGGATCTGCGTGCGTTCGGGGAAGTTCACGAATTTCCCTTCGAGCGCAGTAGGATTGAATTCGATCCATGCATACCCGGACCCGCTTCCGACGGAATTGGAAATGGCTTCCATCGACTTGGATTTTTCACGCACAGCAACCACGTCTCCCGGCTTCAGCGTGTAGGAGGGGATATTGACAATCTCCCCGTTGACGGTGATATGACGGTGGGAAACAAGCTGGCGGGCTGCAGAACGCGTGGGCGCAATTCCCATGCGATAAACAACATTGTCCAGCCGTGCTTCAATAAGCTGGAGAAGCACTTCACCCGTAATGCCTTTTGCACGTGACGCCCTGTCAAATACAAGTGCGAACTGGCGCTCGAGGAGACCATAGGTATATTTCACCTTCTGCTTTTCAGCAAGCTGGGTTGCATATTCAGATTTCTTCGCACGCTTGGAGGCAAGTCCGTGCTGTCCCGGAGGATACGCTTTCTTTTCAAGCGCTTTATCTGCTCCGAAAATCGGCTCCCGGAATTTGCGGGCAATTTTTGACTTTGGTCCGATGTATCTAGCCATCTTTCTTTATCAGTTGAATTGTTTTTAGATCTGGGTTATACACGACGGCGTTTCGGAGGACGGCAGCCGTTGTGCGGAATAGGCGTAATGTCGATGATCTCAACGATCTCGATACCTGCCTGGTTAAGCGTACGGATAGCCGATTCACGTCCCGCTCCCGGTCCTTTGACGTACACCTTCACTTTACGCAGTCCGGCGTCGAATGCTGTTTTCGCAGCATCAGAAGCAGCGGTCTGGGCTGCATAAGGCGTATTTTTCTTGGATCCGCGGAAACCCATCTTCCCGGCGCTCGACCATGAAATGGTTTGTCCGGAAGTGTTCGTCAGCGTAATGATGATGTTGTTGAACGTAGCGTTGATATGCGCTTCTCCTACTGCATCAACTTTTACGGTGCGTTTACGCGCTGCCGCTTTTCCTGAAGTGGCTGCTGTCTTACCGCTTGTCTGTTGTTGTTGTTTGGCCATGTCTTTTATCATTTACGCTGCCTGCAGGACGTTAAACAATCCGCCGGAAGCGTATGATTTATTATTTAGTCGCCTTTTTCTTGTTTGCAACGGTTTTACGTTTTCCCTTACGCGTCCTGGCGTTGTTCTTGGTGGTCTGGCCGCGAACGGGAAGACCATTACGGTGACGCATGCCGCGGTAAGAACCGACGTCGATCAGGCGCTTGATATTGAGCTGCACCTCTGAACGCAGGGCGCCCTCAACTTTGATTTTTTCGCTGATAACGCTGCGGATCTTGTTCAGCTGGTCGTCATTCCAGTCCTGGACTTTCGTGTCAAAATCAACACCGGCTTCGGTGAGAATTCTGCGCGCCGTGTTACGGCCTATTCCGAAGATATAGGTCAGGCCGACTTCGCCACGCTTGTTTTTCGGTAAATCAATACCAGCAATCCTTGCCATTGACTATTTGGTTCTAATTTGGTTCGTTTTAATTCCGTTCGATCAGTTTTTCTGGCGCTGCTTGAACTTGGGATTCTTTTTGTTGATCACATAAAGACGTCCTTTGCGGCGAACAACGATGCAGTCCGCGCTGCGCTTCTTTATTGATGTTCTGACTTTCATTGTTCTCTGTTTTTCTGTTTTTACTGTCTTATCCTGTTCTGTTGTTTTGCTTTTACAGGCAAAACAGCAAAGCGATCTTATTTATAGCGATATGAAATCCGGCCTTTCGTAAGATCATAAGGCGAAATTTCCACTTTCACTTTATCCCCGGGAAGGATCTTGATGTAATGCATCCGCATCTTACCGGAAATATGAGCCGTGATCACGTGACCATTTTCAAGCTCCACACGAAACATCGCGTTGGATAATGCCTCGATAATGGTTCCGTCCTGCTCTATTGATGGTGTTTTCGCCATTTATTTTTTCAGATTACTATCTGTTTTTCTTTCAGTACCTGTTCGATCTCGTCGAACGAAGACAAAATGTCCGCTTTCCCTTTGTGGATCGCAATTGTATGCTCATAATGAGCTGAAGGCAATCCATCCGCGGTGGTTATTGTCCAGCCGTCACGCTCCTGCCTGACCTCCTTCTTGCCGAGGTTGATCATCGGCTCAATCGCGATCACCAAACCCTCCGCGAGCTTCGGTCCGTTTCCGCGCCTTCCGAAATTCGGCACTTCAGGCGCCTCATGAAGGTGCTTTCCGACACCATGTCCCACCAGCTCACGCACCACGGAAAAGCCGTTCTTCTCAGCATGCTGCTGCACAGCTTCGCTGATGTCACCAATTCTTCCTCCCGCGACCGCCTTTTCAATACCCTTGTAAAGGCATTCACGCGTTACGCGAAGCAGGCGCATTACCTCGGGATTTACTTCACCAACCGGAAAAGTAAAAGCCGAATCGCCGTAGAAGCCGTTCATCACCACGCCGCAATCCACCGAAACCACATCGCCTTCCTTC
>DASTSF010000403.1:0-2826 GCA_035760825.1 Bacteroidia bacterium | reverse complement strand
GGGCTGTACTTCTGCATACCACGGATAATGCGTTTTGTTGCTGTGGCAGTCGTAGCAGGAAACGCGAAGTGCGCTGTCGACCCCGGCGGGAACATTGAACACTGCGCTGACCTGTTGTGCAGGAACGGCGGCAGAATTATTTTTCGCCGGACGTATGAACTGGATGATGACGAGGACGGCCGGCAGCGCCCAGAGAATTTTTTTGAAACGCTTCATGTGAACAATTATTTCCGCAAAAGTAGAAGTATTACGGCTGAGCGATTGATGGGGATGAAAAACAGATCGGTCGGGTATTTCCCGGCTTTTGTCCGGTAAAACCGGAACGGCTCCGGCGTATTCTTAACAGCCAATAAACGTCAATGCAGTTTTTCCAGACCGATTAATGTGTACTTTCGGCATCATTCTCAAAAAGGATAGCATTGAACGTTTCTTTCAAATCCCAGGGCAACGCGTTTTTCCAGGCGCTCCGGTCGGGCGTTAACGCTTATTTCAAAACCAACGGTATACGCAGTACGGGTAATTTTCAGCTTTACCTGAAAACCGTTATCATTTTTCTGGCGCTCGCCGCACTCTATACCTGGGTGGTGTTTTTCACACCCGGGGTCTGGCTGTCGGTTGCCATCTGTTCCTTTCTCGGTCTGTGCGCTGCGCTCATCGGGTTCAACGTCATGCACGACGGTTCGCACGGAAGCTATTCGCGGAACAAGACCGTGAACAGGATCATGGCGTATTCGCTGAATCTTCTTGGCGGAAATGCTTTTTTCTGGACGCAGAAGCACAACCAGAATCACCACACGTATACGAATGTCGAAGGGCTGGACGATGACATCGACCTTAAACCGTTCCTTCGCGTTCATCATGATCAGCCGAAGAAAAAAATTCACCGCTACCAGCATATTTATTTTTTCGTGCTGTACGGCGTCACCTATCTCTTCTGGGTGTATTACCGCGATTTCCTGAAATATTTCACGGGCAAGATCGCCGAGAATACGAAGCTTTCGAAAATGAGCCTGCGCGAGCACATCGTGTTCTGGGTTTCCAAGCTGGTGCATATAGGTGTCTTCCTGGTTATTCCCATGTTGTTCGCAGGCGTGCGGGAAACGATCATCGGCTACCTGATCATGGCGTTCGTCATGGGGTTCACGCTGGCCATTGTTTTCCAGCTGGCGCATCTTGTGGAAGGTGCTGAATTCACGGCGCCCGAACCCGGGAAAGACACGAACATCGAAACCGAGTGGGCGATCTACCAGGTGAACACCACGGTCAATTTCGCCACGCGCAACCGCGTGCTGAGCTGGCTGCTGGGCGGACTCAACTACCAGATGGAGCATCACCTTTTCCCGAAGATCAGCCACGTGCATTATCCCGCTGTTCACCGCATCGTGAAGCAGGTGTGCACGGAATACAACGTTTCCTACATCGAGCATCCTACGATGATCTCGGCCATCCGTTCGCACATACGGCACCTGCGTGCGCTCGGGAAAGCAGACTGATCCGCTTTTCCCGTTTCTTCTTTTACGCCGATATTTGTTTCTGCTTCCATGGCACACAAGGCCGGATACGTCAATATTTTCGGGAACCCGAATGCGGGGAAGAGCACGCTTATGAATGCGCTCGTCGGGGAACGCATTTCCATCGTCACTTCGAAAGCGCAGACCACGCGTCACCGTATCCTCGGCATCGTCAACGGCGACGATTACCAGGTGATCTATTCCGATACCCCGGGGATCTTAAAACCACGGTACAAACTACAGGAAGGAATGATGAGCTTCATCGGCGAAGCGTTGTCCGATGCGGATGTCATTCTCCTCGTTGTCGATCTTTCGGATGATACGCCCATGGCGGAAGAAACCTTCGCGAAGATCCGGAAGACGAAAGCGCCGCTGATGATCCTGCTGAACAAATGCGACCTCGTTTCTCCCGAAACGATCGCTGCGAAAACGGAGGAATGGAAAAAAGAGCTTCCCGCGGCCGAACTGTTCGCGGTGTCCGCGCTGAAAGGAACGAACCTGGAAAAAATCTTCGGGCGGATCATCGCACTGCTGCCGGAGCACCCGGGCTATTTCCCGAAGGACCAGCTCACGGACCGCTCCGAACGGTTTTTCATTTCCGAGATCGTGCGTGAAAAGATCCTGCTGAATTACCACCAGGAAATTCCCTATTCGGTGGAAGTGGTGGTGGAAGAATTCAAAGAGAACGAAACGCTCGTGAAGATCCGTGCGAATATTTTCGTTTCGCGGGAAACACAGAAGGCCATTCTTATCGGCAACAAAGGTTCCGCCATCAAGCAGCTCGGCATCGATTCACGTGCGGACATTGAAAAGTTCCTCGGCAAGAAAGTCTTCCTCGAACTGTTCGTGAAAGTCGACAAGGACTGGCGCGACACGGAAAAGGGTCTTCGCCGTTACGGTTACCTGTAAATCTTTTTCCGGATCACACCGTTTTTCCCGTCAACCGCTGAAGGGAACAATTCCAAATTTGATACCTACTTTTGCGCCATGCCAGATCTCGTTGCTATTGTCGGACGTCCGAACGTAGGAAAATCAACACTGTTCAACCGCCTCACACGCTCGCGCGAAGCGATCGTCGATTCAGTGTCCGGCGTTACGCGCGACCGTCATTACGGCTATGCCGAATGGAACGGGCGGAAGTTTTCCGTCGTCGATACGGGCGGGTACGTGGAAGGTTCCGATGACGTTTTCGAAGAGCAGATCCGTTCGCACGTGCGCATCGCCGTTGAAGAAGCGTCCATTCTTCTCTTCGTGGTGGACGCGCTGGAGGGCATCACGCCGCTCGACCTGGAAGTGGCGGACATCGTCCGCCGCA
>DASTSF010000402.1:0-4721 GCA_035760825.1 Bacteroidia bacterium | reverse complement strand
AGCAGGTTGAAATGGAAAAAACCGCGCTTGAGCTCGGGCAGCAGATCGACTGCCTGAACAACGCAGCGATCGTTTCCATTACGGATGCCGGCGGCGATATTATCTATGTCAATGATACGTTCTGCAAGATCTCGAAATATTCGCGCGAAGAGCTGATCGGGAAAAACCACCGCCTCCTGAAATCCGGACGGCAGCCGGACGGTTTGTTTGTAGGCATGTGGAAGGCAGTCAGCATCGGCAGGACCTGGAACGGGGAAATACTGAACAAGGCAAAGGACGGCACATTCTATTGGGTCGATACGACGATCACGCCTTTCAGGGGACTGGACGGAAAAATTGAAAAGTATGTCGCCATCCGTTTCGACATCACGTCGATGAAGAACCAGAAGACCGAGATCGAAGCCGTCATGTCGGCGATCTACCGGTCGAATTCGGCAGTGGAATTCGATCTCGACGGGAACATCCTGAAAGCGAACGATATTTTCCTGGAAATGATGGGCTATACGGAAAATGAGATCCTGGGAAAACACCACAGCATGTTCGTTGAGAAAGAATTTGCCGGTACGAAAGAATACAGGGATTTCTGGAATGCCCTGCGAAAAGGGAAATACCAGGAGGATGAATTCATGCGGATCACCAAAAGCGGGGAACCGATCTGGATCAAGGGAAATTACAATCCCATTCTCGACTCGCAGGGAAAACCGTACAAAGTGCTGAAGATCGCGACGGACATTACGCTGATCCGAAAGCAATCCATGGAACTGGCGGCACAGACAGAAGAGCTGGAAGCGCAGCAGGAAGAGCTGAGGCAGTCGAATGAAGAGCTGATGGAAAAAACCATACTGCTCGAAAAATCGGAAACCGAGCTGAAATCGCAACAGGAAGAACTGCAGCAGACCAACGAGGAGCTGGAAGAAAAAGCCAACCTGCTCGAAGAGCAGAAGGATAGTCTTGAAAATGCGAAAATGGATCTCGAAAACAAAGCGCGGGAGCTGGAGGTAGCCGGAAAATACAAATCGGAATTCCTGGCCAACATGTCGCATGAGCTGCGCACGCCGCTCAACAGCATCCTCATCCTGGCGCAGCTGCTTTCCGAAAACAAGAACAACCAGCTGAGCGAAAAAGAAGTTGATTTCGCCAGGAATATTTACAACTCGGGAACAGATCTGCTTTCGCTGATCAATGAAATTCTCGACCTCTCGAAAGTGGAATCCGGGAAAATGGAGCTCGATATCATCAATGTTCCGTTCTCCGACATCAGCGCGGACATCAGCGCCATGTTCACGGAAGTCGCAAAAAACAAATCGATCGGCTTCAGCATAGAGACCGACAGGAAGCTGGCGAAAGATGCGCTTTCGACCGACAAGCAGCGTCTCGAACAGATCCTGCGGAACCTCCTGTCGAATGCATTCAAGTTCACCGGCAAGGGAGGAGCGGTTATACTGACGACCGGAAGACCGGCTGCGGGAACGCACTTCCGCAACAAAACGCTCGGGGCAAAAAAGGACATCATCGCCTTTTCCGTGACAGACACCGGCATCGGCATTCCCGCAGAAAAGCAATCCATCATCTTCGAGGCGTTCCAGCAGGCCGACGGTTCCACGAAGCGCAAATACGGCGGAACGGGACTCGGTCTTTCCATCAGCCGCGAGCTGGCCGCTACGCTCGGCGGGGAAATTCACCTGCAAAGCGAAGAAGGAAAAGGAAGCACGTTCACCCTGTACCTGCCACAACAGTTCGACGCAACACTTATCCGGCTGGTGGAGCGAAACGTCGAAGTAAGGGAAAGCGTATCCGGACTGCCTGCCAAAAAACCGGTTGAACGATTGCCGCTGCTGAGCAGCGAAAGTTCCGACGACCGCTATGACATAAAAGAGAACGACCGGAGCGTGCTCATCATGGAAGACGATCCCGATTTTGCGCAGGTGCTGCTTACGTTCGCGAGGGAGCGCAAATACAAAGGGATCATCGCTTCGGAAGGAAATACGGGACTGAGCTACGCCCGTTATTACAAACCCGACGCCATCCTGCTCGACATGAACCTGCCGGTGATCGATGGTGCGGATGTGCTGAAGCAGCTGAAGAACGATCCTTCGCTCCGTCACGTCCCGGTGCAGATCATTTCCGGCTACGACCGGAGAAAAGAAGGACTGCAGCTTGGCGCTTTCGATTTCCTGCGCAAACCTATTTCGAAAGATGACCTGCGCAACGCGTTCGATAAGATCGAAAAGTTCCTCAGCAAAAAGCTGAAGAAGCTGCTGATCGTGGAGGACAACGAGAAGCAGAATAACGCGATCCGCGAACTTGTCGGCAACGGCGACGTGAAATCGTTCGCGGCCTACTCGGGCAGCGAAGCCTACAGGATGATGAACAGCGAGAATTTTGATTGCGTCATCGTCGATCTCGGTCTGCCCGACATGACCGGTTTCGATCTGCTCGAAAAGATAAAAGCAAGCGACACGTTGAAAAAGATCCCTATCATCGTTTACACCGGCAAAGATCTTACGAAGGAAGAAAGCGTCCGGCTGAACAAGCTCGCCAATACGGTGGTGCTGAAAACCGTCGACTCGAACGAACGCCTGCTCGACGAAACGACGCTGTTCCTGCATCGTGTCGAATCGCGCCTGCCGAAAGAAAAGCAGAACATCATCCGCAGGCTGCACAAGACGGATGAAGTGCTGAAGAACAAAACCGTGCTCGTGGTGGACGACGACATCCGGAACATTTATTCGCTCACGAACGTGCTCGAGGAAGAAGGCATCAACTGCCTCACCGCGGAAAACGGGAAAGCGGCATTGAAAATGCTGAAGGAACATCCCGGCATCGACATCATACTCATGGACGTGATGATGCCCGAAATGGACGGCTACGAGGCAACGCGCGAGATCCGGAACATCAGCCGGTTCAGCAAGCTGCCCATTATCGCGCTTACCGCAAAAGCGATGAAGGGCGACCGTGAAAAATGCCTCAATGCAGGCATGTCGGATTACATTACCAAACCGGTGAACATCGAGCAGCTGCTTTCGCTCATGCGCGTATGGCTTTACCGTTAAACCCTGGCCCAATGGAAAAGCTGCAGAACAAATCAATCCTGATCGTGGACGATGATGACCGCAACACGTTCGCGCTCGTCAGTTACCTTGAAACGCTCGGGGTGAAAATCACCGTTGCCGGCAACGGCCGCGAAGCGCTGACGATGCTGGAAGAAGGACTGGAAAGCGACCTCATCCTGCTCGACATGATGATGCCCGTGATGGATGGATATGAAACGCTGGACTTCATGCGGCAGAACAGTATGCTGGACCGTTTTCCCGTGATAGCGGTAACGGCCAGAGCAATGAAAGGCGATAGGGAAAAATGCCTGGAGGCCGGCGCAAGCGATTATATTTCCAAGCCGGTCGACATGAGGTTGCTGATCGAAAAAATGAACCGCTGGATCCACTGACAATGAACTTCGACAGCCGCGAACTCCGTGACCTGCTCGACTCCATACGGTTTGTGTATGGATACGATTTCACGCAGTACGCCGAAGCTTCCGTGAAAAGAAGGATCAGCCACTTCGTGACCAACCGGAAATTCGAGGGGCTCGACGCGATGGGAAAAGCGATCCTGCGCGACGAAAAGCTCTTCGAGGAATTCGTGCGTGATATGTCGGTCACGGTGACCGAAATGTTCCGTGATCCGCCCGTCTACAAAAGAATGCGCACAAATGTGATGAAGCGGCTCGCCACCTACCCGTTCATCAAAATATGGATCGCCGGCTGCGCCACGGGGGAAGAGGTTTATTCGGTGGCGATCATGCTCAGCGAGGAAAACCTCCTGGGCCGTTCCGTGATCTACGCCACCGACATCAACCAGCATTCGCTGCAGGTGGCGAAAGAAGGCGTTTACGATGTGGAAAAAATGAAAGAGTACACCATGAACTACCAGAAAGCCGGCGGGAAACGCGCTTTCTCGGAATATTACAAAGCGAAATACAACTCGGTGATGTTCGACCGCGAGCTGAGAACGAATATCGTTTTCGCACCGCATAACCTTGCAACAGATAAATCGTTCAACGAATTCCAGCTTATCATCTGCCGCAACGTGCTGATCTATTTTAACCAGCAGCTGCAGAACCGCGTGATCGGTCTTTTCTACGAAAGTCTCTGCCCTTTCGGTTTTCTCGGGCTCGGCAACAAGGAATCGCTGCTCTTTTCCGACAAACGGAAATTCTTCGAAGAGGTAGACCACAAAGGCAAAATTTTCATGAAAGCAGAATGACGATGGGCGCCTCCTCTTTATATGACATGGTCGTGATCGGCGCTTCTGCCGGCGGACTTTACGCGCTTTCATTCCTGTTCGAAGCGTTGCCCGAGGATTACCCGGTGCCCATTGCCGTGGTGCAGCACCGTTCGAAAGACCAGAAAGAATTGCTCGAAGACGTATTGCGTCACAAGTGCCTGATAGCCGTGCAGCAGGCGGAAGAAAAAGAAAGCATTCGTCCCGGCGTCGTTTATATCGCGCCGCCGGATTATCACCTGCTGATCGAAAGCGACCGTACGTTCTCGCTGACGTCGGATGAGCTGGTGAATTACAGCCGTCCCTCGATCGATGTGCTGTTCGAATCGGCTTCCGCGGTATTCGGAGCGCGGCTGGCCGGCATTATTCTTACCGGTGCAAACGCCGACGGCGCGGCCGGGATCTCCGCGTTATCGAAAAGAGGCGGGATGACCATTGCA
>DASTSF010000401.1:0-3387 GCA_035760825.1 Bacteroidia bacterium | reverse complement strand
TCTTTATTCATCGCCGGACCATTTGCGCTCGGCGCCGCGATGTTCTCGCTTTCCATTTCGCGGGGAAAGGAAGCGAAGCTGGAACAGATCTTCCAGGGATTTAACCGGTACACGACTTCCCTCGCGGCATACCTGCTGATTGTCGCGTATGTCCTGCTGTGGCTTCTCCTGCTGATCGTTCCCGGGATCATCGCAGCACTTTCCTATTCGATGACATTCTATATTCTCGCCGACGATCCCACGATCAAAGCTGAAGACGCGCTGAAAAAAAGCAAGGCGATGATGGACGGGCACAAGCTGAAGTTGTTTTACCTGTATTTATGGTTCCTGCTGCTGGGATTGCTTTGCATCCTGACCCTGGGAATAGGTTTTCTCTGGCTCATCCCGTTTGCCAATGTGACGACGGCGAAATTTTACGATGACATAAAAGAAGGTTGAAAAAAAACGACGTATGAAAGGCGGCGCATTCCGGGATCGCCTTTGCTGTTTCATTTTTTGCAGGATGAAAAATGCTTCCCGGCAATTGCACGGCGATGATATTGTTCAAGATCTCCCGTGATTGCAGTCATGCAGCGCGAAACGCAACCCTGCGAAATTGCAGGCGGTTTTTGTGTGGACACCGCAACCCGGAAACCGGAAGATTATGGTCATTACCACCGATTCATTTTTCAGGAAGCTGCTCATCCTGGTTATCCTCATTGCAGGACTTTATTTCGCAAAAGCGTTCCTCATTCCCATTTCCATCGGAACTCTTCTTGCGATGCTGTTTTTGCCCTTCTGCAAATGGCTTGAAAAAAAACACGTGAGCCGCGGACTTGCATCCGCGATCTGTCTCCTGGCGCTGATGCTCGCGGTTGCCGGTGTGACCGGGCTGCTGGGCTGGCAGTTTTTTGCATTGACCAAAGACCTGGACCAGATCAAGCAGAAATTACTCGAGATCATTGCGAACATCCAGGGATACATTTTTTCGCACGCCGGCATTTCTCCCGAGCAGCAGTCGAAATTCATCGGCAACCAGCAGCCTTTTGTCACGCGGATGATCCAGCGCGCGGCCAATTCGCTGACGACGATTTCCGTGCAGGCCGTGCTGGTCATGGTGTATGTCTTGTTCCTGCTGTATTACCGCAGTCACTTCAGGAATTTCCTGCTGCAGCTTGTACCGCCTGCCAAAAAAGAGGAAACAGACAAGATCATTTACCGCGTTGCACAGGTGTCGCAGCAATACCTGGTCGGGCTTTCAAAAATGATCGTGTGTCTCTGGATCATGTATGGCGTGGGGTTTTCTTTATTGGGAGTTAAAAACGCGCTTTTCTTCGCTTTTCTCTGCGGCCTGCTGGAGATCGTGCCGTTCGTCGGGAACATCACCGGCACTTCCATCACTGTCCTCGTTTCGGCGGCCCAGGGCGCAAGCCCGGCTTTGCTTGCCGGCATCGTCGCGACGTACAGCAGCATCCAGTTCATTCAGGGCTGGGTGCTCGAACCGCTTATCGTGGGTCCGCAGGTAAAAATAAACCCGCTCTTCACGATCATCGCGCTGGTGGTGGGCGAACTGGTATGGGGCATTCCCGGCATCTTCCTCGCTATCCCGGTCCTCGCGATGTTCAAGATCGTCTGCGATCACGTGGAATCGCTGAAGCCGCTGGGATTCCTTATCGGTGAAACGAAAGCAGGAAGAAGCGAACCATGGTTTATCCGGCAGGCAAAAAAATGGTACAGCAAGAAGAAGTGGAACAAAGAATAAAAAACAACCGGGGATCGTTGCGGGAAAGCGTGCGCGTGCCTGCGTAATGCGCGCATGTTATTTCTCGTGCGATCCGCCGGAAACAACCTTATCGCCATGAAATATGTGATCCGATTCATACTGCCGCTGCTGGGACTCTGCAGCTCTCTTTTCGCCGGAACGACGTTGCACCGGGACGCCGCAGGAGATACTGTAAAGTTCAGCATCGCCACTGCGTTGCTGAAAGACGGAACGCGGATATGGGGAATGCTCGAAACCGAAAGCAGCGATACGGTGGTCATTAATGATTTCAACGCAGGACCGCTTTCCCTTGCGAGAAGCAGCATCAGGGAAATAGAAATAACCCCGGTGGACGGGAAAGTGATGATCGAAACCGTGAATGGAACTATCTACTACGGGGAGATCGTCGGGATGACGGGAGGAGTTCTCATGATCAGGTCTGATCTCATCGGTGTTTTCCCGATCCAGGCCAATACCATTTCGAAAATCTCGGTTTCCGCGGCGTATGTAAGCAGGAAAGGCGGCACGTGGTTTACCAATCCCAACGCAACACGTTACTTTTTTGCGCCGAGCGCCATCCCGCTGAAAAAGAAAGAAGGCTATTTCCAGAACGCTTACCTGCTGGCCAATTCGGTGAACGTGGGGATCACGGACAATGTTACAGTCGGCGGAGGAATAGTGATCCCCCTGCTGTTCTATGTGACCCCGAAAATATCGTTCAGGGCTTCGAAGAATTTCTATTTAGGCGGCGGAGTTTTGTTTACCCAATCCTTTATAAAAGATTTTGATCTGAGCGCCGGCATCGTGTACGGGCTGGCCACTTACGGCAACTACGAGCACAACGTGACGCTGGGGAGCGGTTATGGCTTCGCCAGTTTCAACACGGAATACAAAACCACCCCGATGCCCATCGTTACGATAAACGGGATGACGCGCGTGGCGAAAAAAGTTTCGCTTGTCACCGAAAACTGGCTGATACCAAGAGGCGGGTATAATAAAGAAGTTTCGACGATCACACCGGCCGGCGAAGTGATGATGGAAACAGTTTACGAAAAGAAAAATTTCTATTCAGGCGCGGCGTCGTTCGGATTGAGATTTATGCCCGGCACGCGCACGAGCGTCGATTTTTCCGTGGTGGGCATACTTACCGATCCCGGGCAGGGCAATCTCGTTTTACCTTATCTCGATTTTGTTTACAAATTCAATTGAGTGGTTCGGCAATCTTCCATCACTAAGAACACTCATATGAAATTATAAAAGAGTAATTTTTTTATTAATATTTCATGTTGATTAACAACAAGATACTTGTGATATAACAGAAAAACAACCTGCGAGTATTGACTTTATCATAAAAATGGACATACATTAGTTTTAATATTTGATGCTCATCAATAATTACTGAATTAATCATATCCATTCCTCCGGATATTTTTTTGATGAGAATTAAAAAGCTAGCCCCGGGACCCTGACTGGCTTTTTATACTGCAGGGACAGCAAGTGGTTTTACGAGTTAAAAAAACGCCTCACCATGAGTCGGCGCCGGATAATTGTCCGTTCATTCATGAGTTTGCTGCTCTGCTTTTCTTTCGGAAAGGGGCGCGGGCAGATCGCATTTTTCGGGCAAGACAGCACCAGCGCCGTCAATC
>DASTSF010000400.1:0-5576 GCA_035760825.1 Bacteroidia bacterium | reverse complement strand
TTCCAGGTGAACCGCGACGGGCGCGAACAGATCGTGTACATCTATTCCCGTGGCGATATTATGGGATACCGCCCGCTGATCTGCGGTGAGCCGAACCCTGTTTCTGCAATGTCCCTCGATGAAACATCCTATTATTTCATTCCCAAGGAAGATTTTCTGCGCATCCTTTTTTCTTCTCCCGAATTCACCCGCGCGCTGCTTATTTCGCTCAGCTATGAATTTTCGGTCTGGGCCAATAATATCACCGTTTTTGCCCGCCAGCCCGTGAAAAGCCGCGTCGCGCTCGGACTGCTGATCCTCGAAAAGAAATTCAGGCGGGAAGGAGCGGGCGAAATAAATCTTTCGCGTGAAGATTTCGCGTCGTATGTCGGGACGGTGAAGGAAACCCTCGTCCGCGTGCTGCAGGAATTCAAAAAGAAAAAAATAATTGTATCGAGCGGGAGAAGGATAAAAGTGCTGAAGCCGGCTGCGCTCGAGGAAATCGCGGATTTCTTCTGATCAGTTCATCGAAGGGTCTTCGGGGTAATTGACGATAAGCGAATATTCGCTTCCCATGCTCTTCACGGTTTCCGTCCACAGCGTTTCATGCGCATCGGAAAAAACAACTTCGCGGTCGCCGCGCGAAACGTACCACGAGCGTTCGCCCAGCTCGCGGGAAAGCTGTCCTTCTTCCCATCCTGCATAACCGATGAAGAAGCGGATCTCTTTTTCACCGATCTCTTTCCTGCGCATCATTTCCTTGACCTTGTCGAAATCGCCCAGCCACCAGAGCCCGGGCGAGATCTGCACGGAATCGGGAATGACGTTGCCCAGCGTATGCACGTAATACAGCTGGTCGCGCTGCACGGGTCCGCCGAAAAATGCGGTGCCGCTGAATTCCGGGAAACCGGGAACCGCTTCCTGCAGCGTAACGTCGAGTGGCTTGTTCAGGATGAACCCGACGGTTCCTTTTTCATTGTGCTCGGCGATCAGCAGCACGGAGCGGCGGAAATAATCGTCGTGCAGGAAAGGCTCGGAGACGAGCAGTCTTCCCTGTGCAGGCTTGATCTTGTTGGCCGGAAACAGCATTTGCTAAATGTAGAAAAAATATGCGCCTGATCATTTGGCGGTATGGCCCCCCGTTCTAATTTTATCGCGATGGAAAAGGATATCAATGAATACCTGAAAAAGATGCGTCACGATTTTTCCGTGATGAAGCTGGACGAAACGATGGTCGATAAAGATCCGTTCGACCAGTTCGGGTCGTGGTTCGTTGCAGCAGTGGAAGCGAAGGTGAACGAACCGAACGCGATGGTGCTCTCGACCGTGAGCGAATCGGGAAGGCCTTCCTCGCGCGTGATGCTGCTGCGTCATTTCAGCGGGAAAGGTTTTTCGTTCTTCACGAATTACAACAGCCGCAAGGGAAAAGAGATCGAAAAGAACCCGGCCGCGGCGATCCTTTTTTTCTGGCCGGAGCTGGAACGCCAGGTGCGCATCGAAGGAAAGCTGTCGAAAGTTTCCGCTGCTGAATCGGATGATTATTTTCTGAGCCGCCCGCGGGAAAGCCGGATAGGAGCGTGGGCGTCGCCGCAGAGTGAAATGATCTCCGGGAGGAAGGCGCTGGAAGATTTTCTCGGAAACATGAAAGATAAATTTGCCGATGCCGAAGTGATACGGCCGGAATGGTGGGGCGGTTTCAACCTCGTTCCCGACCGCATCGAATTCTGGCAGGGACGTCCCAGCCGCCTGCACGACCGCATCTGCTATGTGCGGCAGGACGACGGAACGTGGCGTATTTCAAGGCTTGCTCCCTAAAACAAAACCCGGAATCGCTTCCGGGTTTTTTGCTGATTATTTTTCAGCGCTTGCTTTCTTGGCAGATTTTTTAGGAGCTGCTTTTTTCTTCGGTGCGGCTTTTGCCGCCGTGCCTGTTCCTTTGCCCGGCTTTCTCGGGCGGGTGTTGCCGTATGACCCTCTCCAGATTTTGCCTTTGCGTGATTTTCTGTCGCCTTTTCCCATGGTTGTGATGTTGTTGTTTTTTTGGATGGTTGTCTGCAAATGTATATAATTCAGTGATAAGTGAACAGCGATTTTGCGGCCCCGCATTCCCCGTACATTTTCCGTTCACTGCCCGGGATGACTTTCCAATAATGCGGCTGTGTTACACGAGCCCTGCTTTCTTCCGGAATTCCTCTTCGAGCAGGTCGGGACGGTTTAACGTGTTCCTCGTCCATTCGAGGAACAGTTCCGCTTTTTCAGTTTCGTCCAGCTGCCAGTGCTTATCGCTTTTGCGTAAACGGGACGTCAGCGCATAGAGGCAGATGGCGGCGGAAACGGAGATGTTGAAGCTTTCCGTAAAGCCGTACATCGGGATCGTCAGGAATTCATCGGCTTCCCGCTTCACGGTTTCGGAAATCCCTTCGAGCTCCGTTCCGAAAAAAAGAACCGCTTTCCCTTTTTCGAGATCGAACGTTTCCGGTGAAGCCTGTTCTTCATGCGGCGTTGTCGCGACGATGCGATAGCCTTTTTCTTTCAGCGAACGGATGCAGCTGAGCGTATTGTCCTCCGTTTTCGTGTAATGATGAAGCGTCAGCCATTTGCTGGCGCCCATGACGATGTCGGGATTCGGGTTGTATTTATTCCTGTTCCCGATGATGTGGACGTCCTGCACGCCGAAGCATTCCGCGCTGCGCAGCACGGCACTGATGTTGTGCGGCTGGTAAATGTCTTCCACTGCAACGGTGAGGTAACGGGTGCGCAACGCGAGGATGTCATGGAATTTCTGTTTCCGGGTTTCGCTGATGAAACCGGAAAGGAATTCTCCCAGCGCTGCGGTGTAATTCTCCATTTTCAGAAACGTCCGTTCGAAAGCGCCATCAGGTTGCACATACGGAAGAGCATGCGCGCACCGACGTTCGCGTCCCATTCGTCGCCTTCGGGTCCGGGCGCCACTTCGTTCAGGTCCATACCGATGATCTTTTTCCCGGAAGAAGCCAGCTTCTGGATCAGGTACGCGGCCTGTTCGAATTCCATTCCGCCGGCCACGGGCGTCCCGGTGTGCGGGCACAATTTCGGATCGAGCCCGTCGATGTCGAAGCTGACGTATACGTGGGCCGGAAGATGCGCGATGATCTCGTCCACCTGTTCCGCCCAGGTGACGCCGGTATAACCCTGGTGCTTCAGGTCGCGGTCGAAGAACGTTTTCACACGCCCGTTTGAAGATCGAATGAGCTCCGCTTCCTCCTGGCAGAAATCGCGTATGCCCACCTGCACGAGCTTCGTGACCTGCGGAAGGGTGAGCGCATTGTACATGATGCTGGCGTGCGAGTACGTGAAACCTTCGAACGCTTTCCGGAGATCGGCATGTGCATCGAGCTGGAGAATGCCGAACGATTCGTATTTCCCCGCCAGCGCCTGCATAAAGCCGAACGGCGTGCTGTGGTCGCCGCCCAGCAGGCAGACGAGCTTGCCTTTCTCCATCCAGTCCGCGCAGCGCTTTTTCACCCAGCTGTTGAGCCATGCCGAACCTTCATTCACCTGCGCAAGTATCTTCCCGATCGAATAATCTTTCGACGGATCCACGCCGTTCGTGATCGCATCGATGACTGTTTTCGCTTCGGCCCGCAGCATTTCCGTACGGGAGGAAACTTCATCTGAAATTTCTTCCATCGCCAGCCCGAGCTTCCACGCGTCGTTTATCTGCGGTTCATACAGGTCGACCTGGAAAGAGGCTTCAAAAATGGCTGCCGGTCCTTTTGAGGTCCCGTCGCTGTAGGAAACCGTCACGTCCCAGGGAACGGGAACGATGACCACTTCCGCTTCCTCGCAGGAAAAGGGAAGCCCGTAAATATTCGAGTTCGGATCGCCGGGAGAATTGGGGTCGAAATTCCTGATCTTGTCTGCTTTGCTCATGGTGAAATTTTTCGCGGCAAAGGTAATGGTGAATCATCAATAATTGAGGACGGGGGGCAGGAATGAATAATCCGCCGGGTAAAACAACCCTTGCCCATTTTCCCGTCTGACTGTTGATTTGCACGAATCGCTTAACCTTTATCTTTAACGCGTGAAGAAACTCGGTTTATGCCTTGGCCTGCTTTTTTCGCTGAACGTTTCCGGCCAGCAGCAGAAGTACGTGGCGGATACACTTTCGCCGGTGCAGATCGTACAGCTGTACGTTTCCCCGAACGGTTTTCCCGGCAAGATGAAATTTTTCTGCTGCGAGCTGTACCAGGAATGGTATGCTGACAAGACCCTCGGCCAGCAGCTTCCCGCCAATGTGCAACGCGACGTGAAAGTGATCTACGAAGACACGATACACGCCGCCGTTTCCGTCTGGCTGCATGATTCCGTCACTTCGAAAGACATTTATTTTTACCTCGTGCACAACCAGACCTGGGCCGTCTATGCGGCGCGCTCGCTGGCGTATACCGATGTCGCGGTCAACCAGCTGAAGAAGATGGATTCCATTCCACTCGCTGACCGCGGGAAAACCTACACGGACGCGCACGGGCGCACCTTCGCATTCGAGCACGATAACCTCACGCTCTGGGGCGGCTCCGACACGAACCTCGTGCAGTTCTTCCGCCAGAACGAAAAGACGTTCAACGCCGTGCAGAAACGCATGACGAAGAAAGGGTATTACGGCAGGAACGATACGCTGGTGAACGGTGCGATGAAAGACAAGAAGATCAAAAGCCTGTCGCAGAAAATTCTCATACGCGGTTTCCAGTCGGACAAGCTGTATCCCGGCGCGGTTTTTTACATGCTCGGTGGTGTTTCGGATAATTCGGTCGGATACATGTACCAGCCCGATGCGACGAAAGTTCCGAACATGACGGAAAAGCATTTCATTCTCGTCAGGCCCCTGGGTAACGGGTGGTATCTTTTCAAAACGACGTGAATTCGGTTATACAGTTGGGAAGTTGGAAAGTTAAAAGGTTGGGAGGTCAAAAAGTTGGAATGGGGGAGATGATCAGGGGCAGATAATTTTCGTGCTGGCGCTAACGGTTTGGCGGCTACCCGAAGGTGGCGATTTCGGAGCGATTCGTTTTCAGCCGACCACAAAGCTGATTTAACCACTGAACCGCCAAATTTGGGCTGGTGCTGTTATGTGCTGTTTTTCTAATCCTTCATGATTTGCTTATATAATTCACTCACAGAAATATTGTTTTCATCTACTAATTCGGCCGTTACCATATCGCTAATTTTTACGGCACCTCCTCTTCCGCTAAATCCTTCGAAACTACCTTTTTTTGACCAATCCCATTTTCTACCTGATTTTAATATCTTCAATAGATTATCCGTGTCAAATTTGCCTAAAGACAATCCTTTGTCAATTACGTTTGCACCTATGAAACAGATTCCCCATAGACCTGCTCCGCGAAGTAGTATATATTCAGATGGATTTTTCCATGCATCAGGTTGCCAAAGTTTTACCGCTTCAAAGTAATTCTTGATAACTCGATATTCAGCGTCAGGATCTTTTAATGCAGTTAGTTTAGTTGGACGAGACAACATGTACTGAATGCCACTTTTTAAAGTTCGCAAAGGAATCATATTTGGTCCGAGGTTTTTCCCGCCTTCAAAAACTCTACCGG